>JBCCAJ010000158.1:0-6322 GCA_039814845.1 Pseudomonadota bacterium
GCCAACAGATCCAGCCTGTCAGAAATGGCGATATCCTGCGTGGAATGGGCCTGCATGCGCGTCGTCTCCTTGCCTTGGGTCCTCGTTAACAAAACGGTTTCGGCAGGGCCAGCGCATCTGACAATGCGCGTAGTAAAACCTGTCTGGCACGGCTTGCCCCGCGCCCAAGCGGCGTGTAGAGAAGCGCGTGTGCCCAAGTGGCGGAATGGTAGACGCAGGGGATTCAAAATCCCCCGCCTTCACGGGCGTGAGAGTTCGAGTCTCTCCTTGGGCACCATTTCACATTTTGATGTGATTTCCGCTAAAAACTCAAAGATTACTTATGTTTGTGGTGCTTGAAGTCGGTTTTGGCGGTTGTATGCCAAGGGCGCTTTGAAGGCGGTTTAAGGATGGCTTCGCGGGTGTCGAGTGAGCCGTTTTTGTAAATGTTCCAAAGGTTTGACAGGACGTTGCCCAATAGCCGAAATCTCTTTCGCAGTTCTTTTTGGCTCAACTTTTTGAGCGAGTTTATCGCTCAGCAAGGCCGATCCTCTTCCAGCTTTGCGATCTTGGTCTCAAAAGTGGTTGCCACCTTTGGATTCTCAGTTTCCAGCAGCGCGTACTGTTGTTGGCGCAACTCCTTGATCCCACGTTTGAGCATTGAATTGGGTTGCGTGGTCTGATCCGCACCCTAACCCCATGCGTCTTTCAGCATCGATGGGGCGATGCTTAGGGGTTTGGTGCTGGGAGTCAGGCTTCGCAGGATTGTTTTTTTACACGGTCGCGCTTGCGATATTCAGGGCAGTGTCGGGATTGACACCAGTGGTCGGCATGCCGTTTGCCTGTTGCGTTCTTCGTTCAGCGGGACGTCATGGGCTTGTTGCAACAGAAACGGTTGACCGCGGCGCGGAATGGGACGTCCTCATGAATGTCCTTGCGTCCGGGGGGAATGGAACATGCGCTTTTGCGGGTCTGGATGTTCGTGAAGGTCTCAAGGGAGATCAGCGCATCACGATGCCCTTTGCGGCGTGTCATGCCCCAAGCCTCGTGAGCATCCAATTCCATCGCATCCGCGACCGCCTGTTTCCAGCGCATATCGCTTTTCTGGAAAACAAACCTGATCGGGCGAAACGTTTGGGCACATTTTCTCATGCGGATGTGCCAAGATTTGCGGGCATGTGGATCGTGGAGGCAATGCGCGCGCAGGGGTTTCGGAAGCCATGCGTCACGTTCGCGGTGGACCACGGGTCTTGGATCCCGTGTTTAGGTCGGGCACTGGACTGGGGTATTCGGGGCTGCGACTTAGCGGTGGGATTGCGGTGGGATCGAGACCAACACGATGGGATGGATGGCTGTCGTTGTGATGGGCAAAGGCAACCCGTTCAGATTGCAAAGAGACCACCGCCCTGGCTACCCCGTGCGGCGACACTTCATGGTCTCAACAAACTGGCTCAATGGCATTGGCTTGCCGTGAAAAAACCCTTGCTGAATTGGACAACCCAGATTGATCAACAAATCGGCTGTTTCTTTCGTTTCAACGCCCTCGGCCAGCACGTTTGCGTTGAGGGACCGCGCAATCTCAATCACACTGTTAACAAGGTTTGCTTGTTCATCGCGGGTGCCGAGGGGCGTGATCAATTCGCGGGCAATTTTCAATCGACTTGGGTTGATGGTCATCAATCCCAATATGGAGGTTCGTCCGGTTCCGAAGTCATCCAGTTCCACTTCGACGCCCACGTCCCTCAAACTGTCGAGTTGCCACAGAAAATCTTGGTCAGGACGGTCAATGAACGCGGTTTCAAGAAGCTCTGCCGTGATACCGGTGTCAGACAGGTGCGACAGCTCAATGATCTTTTTGACATAGTCGTGTTTTCGCACGCTGTCGCCGGTAACGTTCAAGGATAAGTTCGGCAGAATATTTGGAAATTCGCCCAAGAACTCACCGATTTTGTCGAGCATGATCGCATCGATCTTGTTGATCAAGCCCGTGGCTTCGGCGGTCTGCATGAAATCAACCGGCGGTGTCACCTCACCTGAGGCGCGCACCCATCGAACCAATGCTTCGGCGCCCACGATTTCCCCGGTGCGGGCGTCCACTTGTGGCTGCAAAAAAGGTTCGAATTCCCGTTCATCGATGGCATGCAAAAGGGCTTGAAGCGATGATCGTTGTGCATGCGCCCGGGCGCGTATCTCGGGCGTTGAAATCACCGTTTGATTGCGGCCCTGGGACTTGGCTTCATACAAGGCGTCATCCGCCGCGGATACCAGCGCATCCGTTGACACAAAATTTCCCTGTTCAGCGGTTGTCGCAGCGCCAATGCTGACAGTCAGGTGCCGAGCGACGGCGGAATGCTGATGTTCGATTGCGATCGCGTTCAGCATTTTGTGGATCTGTTCGGCAACTTGCTTGGGTGTCGCATTTGATGCGTTGACCAGACAAACAAATTCTTCACCGCCATAGCGGGCCATGATGCTGCCGGTTTGGTCTTGGATTGTGCGCAACGCACGGCCAACCTCTGCCAATGCATCATCGCCTGCTTGATGGCCATAAAAGTCGTTGAATGCCTTAAAGTGATCGACATCGATCAAAAGGATCGACAGCCGCGCAGTTTCTTTGCGGCCAAATGCGGTTGCGATGTGGCGATCAAAGAAAGCCCGATTGTAAAGGCCGGTCAAAGCGTCGTGGTCGGCCATGTTCTGTAAACGCGCATTGGCTTTTTCAAGTTTCAAGGTTCGGTCTTCAACCGCGTCGGAAAGGGCGGTGTTGGTATCCACAACGGCATCGTGTGATTGTTGTATTGTGTCGAGGGCATCGGTGGCCGAAGAAGACAGACGTTGGATGCTGTTGCCCAGGCCATCCACCTCGGTGCCCCGCAGGAATTTTGGCAATCCAAGCGCCATCATTGCATTGCGGTTTGGCTGCCAAGCCTGCGCAGCTTGAGCCAGTATCGAAATGTGCATGGCCAACACATTGAAAACAAGCACATAAAGAAGGAGGCCAAATAGTATGTTCTTGGCGGTTGTGACGACAAAGAAGCTCAGCAACCGGTCGACAAATTCAGGCGCCACGAGAGATCTGTCCAACGTGATAGACAATTCGCCAATGGGGGCCGTGTCCTGGTCCCCCTCTGGTTCGTAGAGCATCCGGTTCAAGACGATTTCATCCGAGGAGCCAATTGCGCCGAACTGAGGAAGTGTTGGGGTCACACGTCGGTTCATGTCGACGATCAGGTCCCCTTCGTTGAAAATTCTGACAGCGGTGATTGAACGGCTCAGGAAAAGGCCTTCGGCGATCTGATGCGCGGCTTCGTCATCGTAGTTGTAAACGGCCGCAGCCGCCGACGGTGTGACGCTGGACATAAAATCGTCCGCCAGACGTTCCACAGCTTCTTTTTCCCGCTGCAGGTCGCTCCACATTGTGAACCCGGCCACGATCATTCCCAATAGGATAGTAATCGTGAGCGTGCGTCTGAGCATGACAGCACTCAAAGAGCGCTGAGGTCCGGCAAAAGGCGCCTCAGCTTTTTCAGGTGGATTTTTTGAACAACGCGCGCCCTGAGGGGCGGGCATTTTACTGGTAGCGCCCCAGAATGGCATCCTGTGTGCCTTCCGCAATAATTGTGTTCATGGCATCACGCATCGCCGCAAGGTGATCCGGGTTCGTTTCAGGATTGCATGCCAAAGCAACCTCCAACGCGGGCAGCGTGAAGGCGGACACGATTGGCACTCCGTTTCGTTGCAATTCCCTGAAGTATGGCTCCGGCACCGCCATTAGATCATTTCGACCGGCAAGCAACTTTTTCAAAGCATCCGCCATCGAAGGCGCTTGTTCCACATTCTCAAAACCGGCGGCTTCCAGGATTCCAACGGTGAACTCTCCGGTTTGCGTGCCCACGGAATAGGCCATCGCATCTTCGAGCTTCGTCAATTCAATGACTCGACCCTCTTCCTTGATCAGCAAGGCACGGTCTTCGGACAGGGGCCCAATCCATTCGAAATCGTCCTCTCTGTCAGGCGTTCGGAAGGTTGAAAACACGCAGGTTGCGGGTTTTTTCCGTGCAGACCCGATGGCACGCGACCAGCGTGTCAGCTCAACTTCATAGGTCAATCCGGCCAGGTCCATGATTGCAAAGACCTGCTCGGCCCCAAGTCCGGAAATTCGTGCGCCTTCTTGGAAATTGTAGGGCGGGTACTCTTCGGTCATCAGTCTGAGATCGGTCGCGGCCGCAGCCGATGACAAAAAACACAGTGATACGACAGAGATTACTTTTTTCAACATGCTTGCCTCGCTCGATTTGCCTCGCGTGAAATACAGCGAAATCCCATAACAAACCGTTGAGCTTGGTCAGAAGGCAGGCATTTGAAGGATATTCTCAATCATTCGAACGCGGCTTTCCGGGCGCACGCTTTTCGCGAGGCGCACATGGCACGGAAGAGGTGCTTGCCCGCAGTCCAATACGTCTAACGCAGTGTCAGGGGCGTTCCCAATCCAGAACCACTTTCCCGGATGTGCCTGCCTTCATCGCGGCAAAGCCCTGTGCAAAATCCTGCGCGGCGAAGCGGTGTGTGATGACCGCGCTGATATCCAGCCCGTTCTCCAGCATTGCGATCATCTTGTACCAGGTTTCAAACATCTCACGCCCATAGACACCCTTGATGGTGATCGCCTTGAACACGATGCGGGACCAGTTGACCGGGGATTTGCCCGGCGGGATGCCCAGAAGGGCAATCTTGCCGCCCATCACCAGCGCCTCGACCATTTGATCAAGTGCGGCCTGATTGCCCGACATCTCAAGGCCCACGTCAAAGCCTTCCTTGAGACCAAGCTCATGGGCGACGTCCGACAGATCCTCGCGCGTGACATCCACGGCCCGGACCGTGGGCGCGACCCGTGTGGCTAGATCAAGACGGGCCGCGTTCACATCGGTGATCACCACGTTGCGCGCCCCTGCATGCCGGGCGACGGCAGCGGCCATGATCCCGATGGGCCCCGCGCCGGTGATCAGCACATCCTCCCCCAGCAGATCAAAACTGAGCGCGGTGTGCACGGCATTGCCCAGAGGGTCGAGGATCGCGCCGATTTCATCGGGGATGGCGTCGGGCAAGGGGATGACGTTGAAGGCCGGAAGCCGCAGATATTGCGCGAAGGCACCTTGTTCGTTCACCCCGATCCCACGCGTGCCGGGATCGAGATGAAAGTGACCTGAACGAGATCGACGGCTTTCGTGACCGATGAGATGCCCTTCACCCGAGCAACGCTGCCCCAGCGACAGGCCAGAAACATTGCGCCCGATCTCCACAATCTCGCCCGCGAATTCGTGGCCGGTGATCAGCCCCGTGGGCACGGTGCCTGCGGCCCATTCATCCCAGTTCCAGATGTGAATGTCGGTTCCGCAAATGCCTGTCTTTCGCACGCGGATCAGCACCTCATCGGGGCCGATCTCTGGCACGGGGGCCTCGATCTGCCACAGCCCCGTTTCAGGTTTCGTCTTGGCCAGCGCGGTCATCATGTTGGGTCTCATTGGATCACTCCCAAGCGGCGGCCGACCTTGGCAAAGGCATCGAGCGCGCGGTCCAGTTCGGCCCGTGACAGCGCGGCGTTCATTTGCGTCCGGATGCGCGCCTGGCCGTGGGGGACGACGGGAAAGAAAAAGCCCGACACGTAGACGCCTTCCTCGAAAAGCTCGGTCGCCATGGTCTGGGCCAGCTTTGCGTCGCCCAGCATCACCGGGATGATAGGGTGGTCGCCCTCCAGCAGGTCAAAGCCCAGATCCGTTAACCCCGCACGCCAATAGGCGGCATTGTCGAAAAGATGTTTGCGATGCTCTTCTCCGGTCTCGATCAGGTCAATCGCCTTCAACCCGGCGGCGACGATGGATGGGGGCAGGGCATTGGAAAAGAGATAAGGCCGCGCCCGTTGGCGCAGCAGATCAATAACCGGCTGCGGCCCGGCGACGTAGCCGCCCATGGCCCCGCCTAAGGCCTTGCCCAGGGTGCCGGTCAGGATATCCACCTCCACCCCGAAATGGTCGGGCGTGCCCGCACCGCGCGGTCCCATGAAGCCCGTGGCGTGGCAATCATCGACCATCACCACGGCATCATGGGCCTTGGCCAATTCCGTGATCGCGGGCAGGTTGGCAAGGTATCCATCCATGGAAAAGACGCCATCGGTGGCGATCATAGTATGGCGCGCGCCGTCCGCGCGGGCCGCTTGCAGCTTGGCCTCAAGATCGGCCATATCGTTATTGGCGTAACGATAGCGCTTCGCCTTGCAGAGCCGGACGCCGTCGATGATCGACGCGTGGTTTAGGCTGTCGGAGACAATCGCATCTTCCGGCCCCAA
>JBCCAJ010000138.1:0-6894 GCA_039814845.1 Pseudomonadota bacterium
ATCCCAAAGTTTTAAAAGCTGTTGTTGAAGCGGGCTATGAAAGCCCAACACCGATCCAGGAAGGCGCCATTCCGCCCGCACTGGAAGGTCGCGACGTGTTAGGCATAGCCCAGACGGGCACCGGCAAAACCGCCGGCTTTACCTTGCCGATGTTGTCGCTTCTCGCCCGTGGCCGGGCGCGCGCACGCATGCCGCGATCGCTGGTGCTTTGCCCCACACGGGAATTGGCAGCACAGGTGGCGGAAAACTTTGATACCTATTCCAAGAATCTCAAGCTGACCAAAGCGCTGCTCATCGGCGGGGTCAGTTTCAAGGAACAGGAAACAATCATCGACAAAGGCGTTGACGTGCTGATCTGCACGCCGGGCCGCCTTCTTGATCACTTTGAACGCGGCAAGCTGATCCTGTCGGACGTGAAAGTCATGGTGGTCGATGAGGCCGACAGAATGTTGGATATGGGCTTCATCCCTGATATCGAACGCATCTTTGGCCTGACGCCTTTTACCCGCCAAACGCTCTTCTTCTCCGCCACCATGGCGCCAGAGATTGAGCGCATCACCAACACGTTCCTGCAAAACCCCGCCCGGATCGAAGTGGCCCGTCAAGCGACTGCGTCAGAAACGATTGACCAAGGCGTGGTGATGTTCAAATTCTCTCGCCGCGACCGGGCCGACAGCGAAAAACGTACCTTGCTGCGCAAACTGATCGACAATGAGGGCGAAGCCCTTACCAACGCGATCATCTTCTGCAACCGCAAGACGGATGTGGATATCTGCGCGAAGTCGCTCAAGAAATACGGCTACGACGCCGCAGCGATCCATGGCGACTTGGATCAATCCCAACGCACCCGTACGTTGGAGGCGTTCCGCAACAAGGAATTGCGCCTGCTTGTGGCCTCCGACGTGGCTGCGCGGGGGCTTGATATCCCGTCAGTGAGCCATGTGTTCAACTTCGATGTCCCGGGCCATGCCGAGGATTACGTGCACCGCATCGGCCGCACAGGCCGCGCCGGTCGCGACGGCAAGGCGATCACGATCTGCAACCCGCGCGACACCAAAGCCTTTGATGCGGTTGAGGCCCTGATCCAGAAAGAAATCGCCCGCCTCGACAATCCGATGCCTCAGAAAAGCACGTCAGATGAGGCGGAAGAGGAAAAGCCCAAACGCTCCCGTTCGCGCAAGCGCAACGACGACACACCAGATGCGCCCAAGCCCAAGCCGAAACCAACCGAGGCAGAGGCCACTGCGAAAGAAGACCAGCCCCGCAAGTCCCGCCGCTCTCGCGGTGGTGGTAGTGGTGGCGACAGCGGAACCGCAGGCATGGGCGATCACATGCCCAGCTTCATCGCCAAGAGCTTCGACGACCGCCGCGGCAGCTAAGGCACGACCTGCGCGTTTCCGACCTTAATGGTTTGTGTTTTCAGCCAAAAAGAAGCCCGAACCGCCCACGCTCCTTCTTGGGCCCTAAATGCTCGATGTTCTGTCGTGTCTGTCACCAACCGTTGCAGTGGTGCTGAAATCGGCCCCTACGTCACCTTTTGCGCTATCGGCACCGCATGGCGGGCAAAGCCCCGCTTTTCATGGCTGATGAACTCCCCTATAAGCGCTGAAAATAAAGACGTTCGAGGACACCATGGCGAACAAAACCAACGACGCCGATGTGGCTTTCATCAAGGCCCTGGCCGAGCTGCTCAATGAAAACGATCTCACTGAATTGCAGGTCAAGCGCGAATATGGCGAACATGACGGCCTGAATGTGCGGGTCAGTCGCAAGACGGAGGTGGTCACCCAGATCAGCGCGCCGATGATGGCAAGCGGTGGCGGCGCGGCGCCGGCCCCTATGGTCGCAGCCCCCGCACCAACAGCCGTCGCAGCCCCGGCAGAGGTGGAAGATCCCGCAGATCATCCCGGTGCGGTGACATCGCCCATGGTCGGCACAGTTTACATGCAAGCCGAACCCGGTGCGCCCTCCTTCGTGAAAGTGGGCGACAGCGTCTCCGAAGGTGACACGCTTTTGATTATCGAGGCGATGAAGACGATGAACCACATCCCCGCCCCGCGCGCGGGCACGGTAAAGCGCATCGTGGTGGAAGATGGGGCGGCCGTGGAATACGGCGCGCCGCTCATGATCATCGAGTAACGCGCGATGTTCGATAAAATCCTCGTGGCCAACCGGGGCGAGATTGCCCTCCGCGTGATCCGCGCCGCCCGGGAGATGGGCATTCAAACCGTCGCCGTGCATTCTACTGCCGATGCCGATGCGATGCATGTGCGCATGGCCGATGAAAGCGTCTGCATTGGTCCACCACCCGGCTCTGAAAGCTACTTGTCGATCCCTGCGATCATCGCCGCCTGTGAAGTGACGGGCGCGCAGGCGATCCATCCGGGCTATGGCTTCCTGTCTGAAAACGCGGCTTTCGTTCAAATCGTGGAAGACCACGGTCTCACCTTCATTGGCCCCACCGCCGAACATATCCGCGTGATGGGCGACAAGATCACAGCCAAGGACACGATGATCGAACTGGGGGTGCCATGCGTGCCGGGCTCCGACGGTGGCGTGCCCGATCTGGCTGCAGCCAAGGCGCTTGGCGAAAAGATGGGCTATCCGGTGATCGTGAAAGCCACGGCAGGTGGCGGTGGGCGTGGCATGAAAGTGGCGCAATCGGCGGCCGACATCGAAACCGCCTTCCGCACGGCCCGGTCCGAGGCAAAGGCGGCCTTTGGCAATGATGAGGTCTATATTGAAAAATACCTCACCACGCCGCGCCACATCGAAATTCAGGTCTTTGGCGATGGCAAAGGCAAGGCGGTGCATCTGGGCGAACGCGATTGTTCGCTGCAGCGCCGCCACCAGAAAGTGTTTGAAGAGGCCCCCGGCCCCGCGATCAGCGAAGAAGAACGCGCCAAGATCGGTAAGGTCTGCGCCGATGCCGTGGCGCGGATCAACTACACCGGCGCGGGCACGATCGAATTCCTCTATGAAAAGGGCGAATTCTACTTCATCGAAATGAACACCCGCCTGCAGGTGGAACACCCGGTGACCGAGGCCATTTTCGGCGTCGATCTGGTGCGCGAACAAATCCGCGTGGCCGAAGGGCTGCCCATGTCCTTCGGGCAAGAGGATCTGGAAATCAACGGCCACGCCATCGAGGTGCGCATCAACGCGGAAAAACTGCCCGAATTCGCCCCCCGCCCCGGCAAGATCACGCAGTTCCACGCGCCCGGCGGCCTTGGCGTGCGGATGGATTCGGCGCTGTATGATGGCTATTCCATCCCGCCCTATTACGACAGCCTCATCGCCAAGCTGATCGTGCATGGGTCTGATCGTGCCGCAGCCCTGGCCCGTCTAAGCCGCGCGTTGAATGAGTTGATCGTCGATGGCATCGACACCACCGTGCCGCTCTTCCACGCGCTTTTGGCAGAAGAAGACATCCATTCCGGTGACTACAACATTCACTGGCTCGAAAAATGGCTGGAAACCAACCTTCAGGATTGATCATCCGCCCTTGACGTGGGCGGCATCGGCATCATCCTTGGCAGGAACGCCGCCGGTTCCAAAGGACCGCCCATGAAGGATCTCGATCCGCCCCTCACACCGGAGCTTTTGCTTCACGCCTACGCCTCGGGCATCTTCCCGATGGCGGAATCGCGTGGCGATCCGGGTATGTTCTGGGTCGATCCGCGCATGCGGGGCGTGTTGCCGATTGATGGTTTTCACATTTCCCGGTCTCTGGCGCGTCGGATGCGCAAAGGCGATTACCGCGTCAGCCTGAACGAGGACTTCACGGGTGTTGTGTCTGCTTGCGCCGAACGCAGCGACACATGGATCAGTTTTGAAATTGAGGCGCTCTACGCCCATCTGCACGATCTGGGCCACGCCCATTCGCTTGAGATCTGGGAAGGGGGCGTGCTGGCCGGCGGGGTGTACGGCGTGGCCTTGGGGGGCGCGTTTTTTGGGGAAAGCATGTTTTCTGCGCGCCGGGATGGATCAAAACTGGCGCTGGCGCATCTTACCGATCACCTGCACCGCTGCGGATTTGCGCTGTTCGACACGCAGTTCATCACGCCTCATCTGGCGAGCCTTGGGGCGTTTGAGATCCCACGTGCGGCCTATCGCGCACATCTCTTTGACGCGTTGGAGATTGACACATCCATCCACCGCGAACCCCTTGATCCCAGTGGTCATTCGGTGATGCAGCGCACCACCCAGATGTCGTAGCGGGAATGTTCCAGCGCGTTCAATGCGGGCGATGAAGCCAGCATCCAGCCGCTGAACATATCACGCCCGCGCGCCATGTCGCGGATCACCAGATAGGCATAGGCCTCCGCCACCGCATTGCCTTGTGGGTAGCGGCATTCGGTCATCCGGACAGACAGCGTGCCAAACAGCACCTCGCCGCCGTTTTCGAGTTCAAGCTCTTGGACCTCGGCGTCGGTTTTATCAAGACCGCGTAGGACAGCGCCGTTGCCCACAGCGATATCCTGCGCCTGCACCGGACCCGAGACCATAAGCGCCGTCACAGCAGCGAATGCGTATCTCATTCGTCCTCATCCCCGGCGACGAACTTGGTCAGCAGTGAAATCAGGCTGATCGACCCTTGGGTGAACTGAATTTCATCCCCCGGGGTGAAGGCAAAGGGCGACCCACCAGGCAGGATTTCCACGAAATTGCCGCCCAACAGCCCCTCGGACGAGATGGCCACCGCGCTGTCATCGGGCACCTCGATGCCGTCACGCACAGAAAACGACGCCATCGCGCGGAAGGTCTCAGCATCCAATTCCAACCCAGTGACACGACCAACTTTCACGCCCGCAAGGCGTACATCCGTGCCCACATTGACTCCATCTGCGCTTCGGAAACTGGCAGTGAGTTCATATTCAGACGCGTTGCCAGAGACACCCGCCACCTGGCCTGCATAGATCATGAAGCCCACGGCGACGGCCAGAACGCCCGCGCCTACGATGGTTTCCGTTGTTTGTTGAGCGGACATGTGGATCACCTCAATGCCTGTTTTACCCGATCTTTACCCCGAACACGGGCAAGACCCCAGCCCAATATTAAGAGCGTTTCAGGGTCACTTAGAAGCATGCATCGCGTTTCGCGTTCCAATCGGCAGCGAAACGTGATGCCATGGCACCTGGAAACGCTCCAGGAGACGCGTTCGATACAAAAAATGCCCGTCACGGGATTAACCGGGGCGGGCATCTTTGAAAATTTCACGGGCGACTTAGCTGGCTGTCGCGCCTTCCTTCTTGGCGTCGGAATAGATCATCAATGGCGCCGCGTCAGAGGTCACCGCCTCTTCGTTCACGACCACCTCGTCGACATCTTCCATCCCCGGCAATTCGAACATCGTGTTGAGCAGGATGTCTTCGAGAATGGACCGCAGGCCACGCGCGCCTGTTTTACGCTCAATCGCGCGTTTGGCGATGGCCGACAGGGCGTCTTCTGTGAAGGACAGTTTGGCATCCTCCAACTCAAACAGACGCTGATACTGCTTCACCAGCGCGTTCTTTGGTTCCGTCAGGATGGTGACAAGCGCGTCTTCATCCAGATCTTCCAGCGTCGCGATCACGGGCAGACGCCCGACGAATTCAGGGATAAGCCCGAATTTCAGCAGATCCTCGGGTTCCAGATCGGTGAAAATCTCACCCACGCCGCGGGCATCCACATCGCGCACATCCGCGCCAAAGCCCATGGCAGATCCCTTGCCCCGCTGGGCGATGATCTTATCAAGGCCCGCAAAGGCCCCGCCACAGATGAAGAGGATGTTCGTCGTGTCCACTTGCAGGAACTCCTGCTGCGGATGCTTGCGCCCGCCCTGCGGGGGAACGGCCGCCACAGTGCCCTCCATCAGTTTCAGAAGCGCCTGCTGCACCCCTTCGCCCGAAACATCGCGGGTGATGGAGGGGTTCTCAGACTTGCGCGTGATCTTGTCGACCTCGTCGATATAGACGATCCCACGCTGCGCCCGCTCCACGTTGTATTCAGAGGCCTGCAGCAGTTTGAGGATGATGTTTTCCACATCCTCCCCCACATACCCCGCTTCCGTCAGCGTGGTGGCATCGGCCATCGTAAACGGCACATCCAGAATGCGCGCCAGCGTCTGGGCCAGCAACGTTTTACCACACCCCGTAGGTCCTATCAGCAGGATGTTGGATTTCTGCAATTCAATTTCGCCGGACTTCCCGGAATGGTTGAGCCGCTTGTAGTGATTGTGCACGGCTACGGACAGCACGCGTTTGGCCATCGCCTGCCCGATCACGTAATCATCCAGAACATCGCAAATTTCGCGCGGGGTCGGGACGCCTTCGGAAGACTTCAGACCAGCGGTCTTTGTCTCTTCCCGAATAATATCCATGCAAAGCTCAACGCATTCATCACAGATGAACACCGTGGGGCCTGCAATCAGCTTGCGCACCTCATGCTGGGACTTACCGCAGAAACTGCAGTAGAGGGTGTTTTTGCTGTCGCCGCCTGAACTGTTCGCCATGTTTCAACCTCTGGCAGCATGTTTCGGCGCTGTCTTTCGCGCCAATCCGCCGCTTTTCGCTCCGTATGAGGGCTAGCCTAGAACAGGCCCTCGGGCTCCACAACGTCAAAATGCCCGTCTGGGCTGCGTCCCGCCCGGCGCACCCCATGCGCGCCAAGCGGTATTAACTTTCGCTTTATTCTTCATCACCCTTGGGGCGGTTTTCGACGATTTCGTCAATCAGACCCCAATCCTTGGCGGTTTCAGCATCCATGAAATTGTCCCGCTCCAGCGCATCTTCGACTTTCTTAAGCGTCTGACCGGTGTGCTTTACGTAGATTTCATTCAGCCGCCGCTTCAGTTTCAGCGTCTCTTCGGCGTGGATCATGATGTCGGTCGCCTGACCCTGGTAGCCGCCCGAG
>JBCCAJ010000527.1:0-1600 GCA_039814845.1 Pseudomonadota bacterium
AATCTGGTGGTCGACCTCTGCGGTGAAGGCCGCACCTTCGAGGACAGCGCGCGCCGGGACGCGTTGGGTGGCGGCGTTGAGCGTGGTCAGCAGCACGAAGTCTTTCGGCCCGCCATGCGTTAAACTGGCCAGTGTCGCCATCCGCGCGGCAGAAATATCGGCATTGGGGGAGACGCGATCATAGGGCAAACAATCCCATCCCGGAAACCGCAGGACCGGCATGTCAGGGGCGAAAAAGGTAAACGCTTCAGACATTTGCGCCATGCGCTTGTCATCGCGGGCGACGTGGATCACCGGGCCGCCTTTTGCGGCCTCCTTCAGCACCAGCGATGCGTCAAAGCCTTCGGGTGCGCCCCCGACGGAAATGTGGGTCGCGCTTGTGTCGCCTGTGCCCATAATCTTAGTTCAACGCACTGAAGTTGAAATTCTGCATCATGCCCCAAAGGCCGGTGACAAAGATCGACACCATGCCAACCACCTGCGTGACGGTGCGGTGGCGGCGCATCATGCGGAAAAGGTCATCCCCTTGCATGCCTTCCTGCAGGATCCGGCGGGCGGAGCCGATGCAGATGAGGCCCACGAGGCTCATCGGGAAGCCAAGAAGGAAGAGCGCCTGGGAAAACTCATGTTCGTAGATGAACCCCAGAAGCGCCAGCATCGTCAGCACGAAACAGCCAAAGCCCGCCATCAGAAGGCCGGTTTGTTCGGCAATGTCGACGATCCTGCGGGAGTTGATATGGGTCAGCACGTCCACATCATGGGTTTTCTGCGGATCGTCGGCCCGCTGCGCGCGCGTCACCATATCCCACGGCACGCCCAGCACCCAATGGCTGGTCGAGGACCACATCACCGCCAGCATGATCCAGAACCACAGGTTCGAGAAACTGCGCATGTCGATAAGTTCGAATATCTCTGTGTAGACGTCCAAGTTCTGTCTCGATAAATGCCCGTTTGGTCGCGCGCTTTGCTGCGCGTGTTTGCCTCTCTTACCCTTGGTTGCGCGGAATTCCTAGACTTGAGATGCATCCTTGGATGTGTCAAGAAATGTTGACAGTTAAGACCCTTTCGTCAGGAATACCCAATGCGCCCAACCCAAGGTCCTTTCCCCGCCACCCGTCTGCGCCGCACGCGCGCCACTGCCCAGATCCGCGCCCTCGTGGCGGAAACGACGCTAAGTGCGAGCGATCTCATTTGGCCGGTTTTCGTGCGCGACGGCGAGGGCGTTGAGGAACCGGTGCCGTCGATGCCCGGCGTGGTGCGACGGTCGGTTGATAAAATCGTAGAGGCGGCGAAGGAGGCCGAAGGCTTAGGTATCCCCGCAATTTGTCTTTTTCCCTACACGGAGGCGCATAACCGGTCCGCCGATTGTGCTGAGGCGTGGAACCCGGACAATCTGTCAAACCGCGCCACCCGCGCGATCAAAGATGCTGTTCCGGGGATTGCGGTGATGACGGATGTGGCGCTCGATCCTTATTCGGATACGGGCCATGACGGGTTTGTGGTGGATGGGGAGATCGTCAATGACGCCTCGGTTGAGGCGCTGGTGAAACAGGCGCTCAGTCAGGCGGAAGCGGGGGTCGATATCATCGGGCCGTCGGAT
>JBCCAJ010000184.1:0-5841 GCA_039814845.1 Pseudomonadota bacterium
GCGGCATTTGGGGCCATGGATGCTGCGCGATGGGCAAGGCGGCGGCAAGCGCGTGTCTGCGGCCACGTTGGACCTCGGCAGCGCCGAGACGGACGTGTCTGTGGCGGAAGAGGCGATGCGAGCGGCAGGGCAGGATCCTCTCTTCATGGTGCAGGTCGGGCAGGACGCGCTGGATGCCCATCTGGCCGCCAAGGGGTATGAGGTCATTGATCCGGTGAACCTCTATTATGGGCCGCTGGCGGATTTAGGAGAGGCACCAGCGCCCCGCGCGCGCGTTTTCACCATCTGGCCGCCGTTGGAAATTCAGAAAGACATCTGGGCTCAAGGCGGTATTGGCCCCGCGCGCGTGGACGTGATGCACCGCGCGACGGGCGATAAGACTGCCATTTTCGGCCGCTTTGACAACAGCCCGGCAGGCACCGCGTTTGTGGCCATTTGCAACGGGATTGCCATGGTCCACGCAGTTGAGGTGCTGGAGGATCATCGCAAGCTGGGCGTGGGCCGGATGATGACCGAACACGCGGCGCGCTGGGCGCGGGCTGCGGGGGCGACCCATATGGCCGTTTTGTGCACCAAAGCCAATGACGGGGCTAACGCGCTCTATGCTTCCATGGGGCTTCAGGTTGTGGGAGAGTATCACTATCGCCACCTCAAGGGGACATGAGAGATGAGTGAAGGGCCCACCGCGCTGAACCTGCCGATGGTCGATCCGTTGCCGCCTGAGACGCAGAAATATTTTGATGTCTGTCTCGAAAAGCTGGGAATGGTGCCCAATGTTCTGCAGGCCTACGCGTTTGACGTGGATAAGCTGAATGCATTCACTGCCATGTACAACGACGTGATGCTGGCCGAGAGCGGGCTGTCGAAGCTGGAGCGGGAGATGATCGCGGTCGTCGTGTCGTCCATCAACCGCTGCTGGTATTGCCAGGTGGCCCACGGCGCGACTGTGCGGGCCCTGTCGGGCAAGCCAGAGCTGGGCGAAGCGATGGTGATGAACTGGCGTGTGGCCGATCTTGATGCGCGCCAGCGGGCGATGTTGGTTTTTGCTGAGAAAGTCACCAGGGCCAGTGCTGAGGTGGAGGAGGCTGATCGCGCCGCGCTGCGCGAGGTCGGGTTCACCGACCGCGATATCTGGGACATCGTCAGCGTGGTCGGGTTCTTCAACATGTCGAACCGCATGGCCAGCGCAGTGGGCATGCAGCCCAATGCCGAATATCACGGGCAAGCGCGGTGAGGGCTGCGGCGTTTACGGCCTTTGCGGTCCTTGTGGCCTGTGCGGGCCCCGCGGCCGCGCTGGACCTGACCCTGCCGGGGCAGGCGCAGCTGGTGCGCGAGGTGGATCGCAGGGCGGATACTTATTTTCTGCCGACCGCCGCGCTGACGAACGGCGCGGTTCCCAGTCAGGAACTGGAAGGGCGGATCGTGCGTCAGGCTTGGCAGATCACCGGGGAAGGGCAATCGACGCTTGGTTTGTTGACGGCAATCCGGGATCAGGTGCAGGCGCAGGGGTACGAGGTGCTTCTGGATTGCGCGGGCGATGAATGCGGCGGGTTCGATTTTCGCTTTGGTATAGATGTGCTGCCCGCGCCGGACATGTTCGTGGATCTGTTCGATTTCCGGTTTTTGTCGGCGCAAAATGATGCCGTGCCGGGGGCGGAACACATCAGCGCCCTTGTCAGTCGCGCAGGCGATGTAAGCTACATTCAGCTGGTGCTGGCCGGGGCTAAGGGGGCGGTGACTCAACAGACCGAGCCTGTCACAGTGGCAGAACCCGCGCCCGTGCCCACCCCTGTGGAAGAGCCTGCCTTGGCCGATGAACCCCTGGCCGCCGCCTTGGAGTCGAAGGGCCATGTGATCCTGCCCGATCTGGTTTTTGCCACCGGATCTTCCACTTTGCAGGAAGGGTCCTATGCCTCGCTGTCGGATCTGGCATCGGTGTTGAAGGCTGATCCCACATGGCGGGTTGTCTTGGTGGGCCACACGGATGCGGTGGGTGCGCTGGACGGCAACGTGACCCTGTCACGGGCACGCGCGACCTCGGTCATGGCGCGGCTGGTGGAGGATTATGACGTGGATGCGGGGCAATTGGCAGCGGAAGGCATGGGGTACCTATCGCCCGTGGCCACCAATTCCACCGCTGAAGGCCGTCGCGCCAATCGCCGCGTTGAGGCGGTTTTGCTGACCAACGAATGATGGCAGAGCTGTCATTTCTGACACCCGTGGGCGATCTGACCGTGATGGCTGAGCACGGCGCGATCACGGGCGTGGCTTGGCGCAAGGCGCGCACGCCTGAGGAAACACCCGAGCTCCATGAGGCGCAGGCGCAGCTTTCAGCCTATTTTGACGGCAAGCTGGAGGCATTTGACCTGCCGCTCAAAGTTCATGGATCCAAGGCGCAGCGCGAGGTTTGCGCGCAAATGGCGGCCATCCCATTCGGCGATACCCTGACCTATGGCGATATCGGCGCGCGCTTGGGATTGCCCGCACAGGCGGTAGGCACGGCCTGCGGTGGCAACCCAATCCCGGTGATCATCCCGTGCCACCGTGTGCTGGGGGCAAATGGCTTGGGCGGATTTTCCGGCGGTGTCGGGATTGATACAAAAGTCTGGCTGTTGCGCCATGAAGGCGCGGCAGGTCTTTTGATCTGACGGGCTGCTCCACTTTCATCTTTCCAGAGTTATTCCGGGGGAGGCGTCGACGCCTTTGGCTTCGACGTTGGGGCTGGCCCCCTTTAACTCTGGCGTTCAGGGATAATCTGTTGCGCGATCCCGGCCAGCATCAGATAGGTCGTGGTGCCCACCAGCCCCCAATGCGCCCAGCTTTCGGGGTGGAAATCGACCCAAGCCGCCCATCCGGCAAAGAAGGTCCAGGCCAGCGCCATGGGCAGTGTCAGCATCCGCCAGCGCACTGTGCGCACCGGGTGGACGAATTTGAACGGAATGAACATGGTCACCGCCAGTGCCGTCACCCAAGCCAACGTGATCCAGAAATTGGGCTCGATTGCGAAGGCCACCAGAACGACCATGTTCCAGCAAGCGGGAAAGCCCGAAAAGGAATTGTCCTTCGTCTTCATCCGCGTGTCTGCCAGATACATGACAGAGGTGAAGGTGATGATAATGATCGCCATCCAACCGGTCCAACCCGGCAAAAGCCCTGATTTGAACAGAGCAAAGGCAGGGATGAAGATGTAGGTCAGGTAGTCGATGATCATGTCCAGAAGATTGCCATCGAACTGGGGCGCATAGGTTTTGACATTGTAGTGCCGCGCCAGTGGGCCATCGAGCCCATCGACAAAGAACGCCACCACCAGCCAGAGAAACATCAGGCTCCATTTTTCGTCCACGGCGGCCAGCATGGCGAGCATAGCAAACACCGCGCCGGTGGCCGTGAATAGGTGCACGGAAAGTGCTTTGAGTTCGCGCGTCATGTCAGTTTCATGACGCAAAACCTGGGCGCTTGCAATCAGGCTTTCGCCTAAGCTTTGGGATGCGCTTTGCGGTAGACATCCATCAGGCGCGCGGCGTCCACGGCGGTGTAGGCCTGTGTGGTAGATAGCGACGCATGGCCCAGAAGTTCCTGAATGGCGCGCAGATCCCCGCCCGCGTTCAAAAGGTGGGTGGCAAAGCTGTGGCGCATGGCGTGGGGCGTGACTGTGGCAGGCAGTCCCAGCTGCATGCGCACGCTGGCGACCACCTTTTGCACCTGACGTGGGCTGAGCGGCCCCTCTCGGGTGCCACGGAACAACGCCTGGTTATCCGGGAAGGAAAAGGGCGCGATACGAACATAGTGATCCACGGCCTCGCGCGCGGCTTTGATCACCGGTACGATACGCTCCTTGCCACCTTTACCGGTGATGCGGAGTGTGTCCGCTAGGGGCACTTGCCCCCACGTGAGCGACAGCGCCTCCGATATCCGCAACCCGCAGCCGTAAAGCAACGTGACAACGGCCTGGTCGCGCGCGCGCACCCATGGGGTGTTCGATTGCACATCCATCAGGTCAATCACGTCCTTGGCGGCATCCACAGACAAAGGCCGGGGAAGTTTGGCGTTGAATTTCGGTGCACGGGTGGCCAGCACGGCCGTGGCGTCAAACCCTTGGCGTTCAGACAGCCATCGGAAGAAGCTTTTGACAGCAGACACCCTGCGCGCGACTGACCTTGCGCTTGCGCCAGACCCGCGTTCTGAGGCCATCCAGCTGCGCATATCGCGGGTGCCAATGCGCGCCAATGCGGCCACGCCGACATCGCCCCCCAAGTGCACGGTCATGAATGTCAGAAAGGCCACAAGGTCACGGTTGTATGCGGCGATCGTGTTGTCAGATGCCCCGCGCAGCGCGCGCGCGTGGTCCAGGTATCCCTGCAGCGCGTCGCGAAGCCCGTCTGAGATCATCGCTTAAGACAACCAGCGCCGCATGGCGCGTTCGAAAACGCCGCCAAAGAAGCCCAGCAGATCCGTGCCCTGTTGCGGGCTGAACTGATGGGGGTCTTCGGCGCCCATGGCCAGCATGCCGGGCAGCCGTCCGGGACCGAAATCAAGCAGGATACAGGCCTCAGAGCGCATGAACTCCGCCTCTCGGCCGTAAACAGCCGGGTCTGCCTCATGCACTTGGCGCAGCGTCACCTGCCGTGGCGGCGTCGGGCCGTGCCCGCCGGTCAGGTAGTTTTCGATGTAGCCGGGTTCCGCGACCGAGAGCACATCGCCCATTTTGCGCACCGCCGGGTCATCATCGTTGCGCACGGATTCCAGCACCAGCTTCACGCAATCGACGCGCAGGATGACGGACACCTCGCCGCCGAGATCGCGCAGGAACTCTTCAAATTCGGTTGGGTCCAGCATGCGAAGGATCGCGCGGTGCACCTGATTGGTGCCAGAGAGGTTTTCATAAGCGGCTGCAATCACGCTGCGGTGCGTGTCTTCGAGCCGCGCCAGCCGCGCCTCCAGCCGTTCCATCGCGATGCCACGCAGATCAACAATATTGCCGCCCATTGCGCGTTCATTGGCCGAAATCAGCGCGCGCATCAGGTCTTGATCCTCAAGGATCACATCGGGTTCTGAAATAATTTTTTGGCGCATCACATCGGTGATGGCCAATGGATTACTACTCATTTTGAGCCTCTACTCGTTATTTTTGCAGGTTATAGCACGGGGTTGAGGGATTTTGTCAGAGAATTTTTTGCAGGTTTGGAAACTGTGCCCACGGTGCGGAATCAAGGGCGTTAGCCCGCCGCGCCTTCGCCAGGCCGTCCGCACGGCATGGAGAAACGACGGGGGCTGCGCCTTGCCCATGATGTGCCCGGGACCTCAACCATAAAGGTCTGCTGCTCTCACAGCGGATCGCCACGCCGCGGCCTGTCGAAGCCACTTTCATGTAACGTTGGGTTGTGACTGCAGGAAACCCTTATGGCCTCAGAGGATCTTCTGACCCGTTTTTTCCCAATCCTTCATGAACGCATCCAGCCCTTTGTCCGTCAGCGGATGCTGCGCCATTTTCTTGATAACATCGGGCGGCGCGGTCATCACATCCGACCCAATCCGCGCCGCTTCAAAGGCATGGTTCACCGTCCTGATGGACGCAGCCAAAATCTCCGTCCTGAAGTCGAAATTGTCATAGATCTCGCGAATGTCGGAAATCAGTTGCATCCCGTCGAGGTTGATATCATCGAGCCGACCGATAAAGGGGCTGATAAAAGTGGCCCCTGCTTTGGCCGCCAGCAACGCTTGGTTGGCAGAAAAACACAAGGTCACATTGACCATGTTGCCTTCATTGGTCAGCACGTTACACGCCTTCAGCCCGTCCCATGTCAGCGGCACTTTCACCGCGATGTTGTCTGCGATTTTAGC
>JBCCAJ010000203.1:0-5486 GCA_039814845.1 Pseudomonadota bacterium
AAGAAATTTCTATCGTTCAAGACACGCTCATATTTAAAAAATAACAATATCACGCGTGCTAATACGGCTTACAGCTCTGCTAAAACCATAGGTATTCTTTTCTCTGGCTTCTTCGGATCCACATCCACGTCCCGCTCCAACGTGTGCCATTCCGGCGGGATCAGGTCGTCGAGCTTTCGGCTGACCCAGGTCTCCTGATCAAGATAGATGATATCCCGCTGTATCCGGTCGAGGGCGGTCATTTGGGCTCTGGTCTTTCTGGGCATCGGGCAAATCTCCTTTGTCACGGAGCCCTAACCCGCACTCATTTCCAAGCCCTCAAACCACCGAACGGTGACACCGACGGAATACCGACGCGATACCGACGTGAAACCGATGCCCTATTCCGCCATCATCTCGTCCGACGGAATGACCCGGAAGAACACCCCCCCGGACCACAGCCCGAACCACCCCTCATGATGCGCGCCGATCTCCACCAGACGGTAGAAACTCTTGCGATCAATCAGCGCCTCCAGCCCCGCGCGGACCTCTACATAAGGCGACGGCTCCCCGGTTTCCGAGTCCCGCTCCACCCGGATCGGATTGTCCGTCCCGGCGGTCACGCTATCGCCCACATTGGTTTCAAAGGTCAGGGCTTGGCCTTCCCCAACCCCTTGATTTTCAAAGTCAATCGCCACAAACGGCGCGTCCTCCACGGTGATGCCCACCTTCTCCACCGGCGTGACAAGAAAGAACTTATCCCCCTCTTTCTTCAAAATCGTGGAGAATAACCGCACCAATCCCGGCCGCCCAATCGGCGTTCCTTCATAAAACCAAGTCCCGTCCCGCTTGATCTGCATATCAATGTCACCGCAGAAGTCCGGATTCCACAAATGCACCGGCGGAAGGCCCTTTTTCCCAGCATTTTTCGCCGCCGAAGCCAGACTTTCTGCTGACGGTCTCGTGATTTGTTCTTTGCCCATTGCCATTGCCACTTATGTCTAAGGATAGTTCACTAAGACTATAGCCCGCTTGAGGAGTTTGCCATGGCCGATGACACCGATCTTTTGGAAGGCATAGACGCCTTGGAAGACAAACTGGCCGCGGCCCGCGCGTCGATCACCAAGCGCTTTATCGGGCAGCCTCAGGTCGTGGATTTGTCTTTGTCTGCAATGCTTTGCGGGGGTCATGCGTTGTTGATTGGTCTGCCCGGTCTGGGTAAGACACGGTTGGTGGAAACGCTGGCGACCGTGATGGGCCTCAACTCCAACCGCATTCAGTTCACGCCGGATCTGATGCCTGCTGACATCCTCGGATCAGAAGTGCTGGAATCAGGTAAAGACGGCAGCCGAGAGTTCAAATTCATCGACGGCCCGATTTTCTGTCAGCTGCTTATGGCCGATGAAATCAACCGCGCTAGCCCGAGGACGCAGTCCGCCCTGTTGCAGGCGATGCAGGAACGCCGCGTGACCGTGGCCGGTCAGGACCGCGCCTTGTCGCCGCCCTTCCATGTGTTGGCCACGCAAAACCCCATTGAACAGGAAGGGACTTATCCGTTGCCCGAGGCGCAGCTTGACCGCTTTCTCGTGCAGATCGATGTGCCCTATCCCGACCGCGACACCGAACGCGACATCCTTCTGGCCACCACGGGTGTGGAGGAAGAAGAAGCGCATGAGGTCTTTACACCCGAGGCCCTGATTGAGGCGCAGACGCTTCTGCGCCGCATGCCCGTGGGAGAGGCGATCATGGAACAGATCCTAGATCTTGTCCGCGCCTTCCGACCGCGTGATCCGTCGGCCTCCGCCCAAGTCCGTGACAACGTCGCTTGGGGCCCAGGCCCGCGGGCGGCACAAGCTTTGATGCTGACCGTCCGGGCGCGGGCGATGCTGCAGGGGAGGTTGGCGCCAGATGCCGATGACATCGCCGCAATGGCGGGGCCGGTACTGCGGCACCGTATGGCGCTCAGCTTTGCGGCGCGGGCCAGCGGGCAAGACCTTGACACCCTGATTGCCGACACGGTCACCACGATCACAAAGGTTGAGGCCGCCGCGTGAACCAATCTGCCTCTCTGCGTGCACGGGCCGAGGAACAGGCCGGTCCCCTTCCGCCGCTTCTGGCACGGGCGGAGCATTTGGCGGGCACGGTTCTTTTGGGCGAACACGGGCGGCGCAGGCCGGGCCTAGGGGATGATTTTTGGCAGTATCGCCCGGTGCAGCCCGGGGATGAGAGGCGCTTTATTGATTGGCGTCGTTCGGCGCGATCTGACATGGAATTTGTCCGCCAACGGGAATGGCAGATTGCCCAGAGCGTGGCGATCTGGGTGGATAATGCGGCGTCGATGCGGTTTGCCTCTTCCGAGGAATTGCCCGAGAAATCAGATCGCGCGCGACTTTTATCACTGGCCGTCGCGATCCTGCTGAACCGGGCGGGGGAACGGGTCGGCCTCGCAGGAACGGACCTGCCGCCAAAGCGCGGTGAAGGGCAGTTGTTACGACTGGCGGAGGCGCTTTCCGAAGATGGAGAGGCTGACTATGGGCAGCCGGAGACATCGGGAATGATGGCCCATGGCCGCGCGCTGTTCGTGTCGGATTTCATGGGCAATATCGAGGCGGCGAAAACCGCCGTCACAGAGGCGACGGATCGCGGCATTCAGGGCGTTCTTCTGCACCTGCTGGACCCGGCGGAGGAGGCCTTTCCTTTCCGCGGGCGCACAATTTTCGAAAGCGTGGGCGGAACGATTGCCCATGAAACGCTGAAGGCCTCTGACCTGAAAGACCGCTATCTGGACCGGCTGGCTGCACGCAAGGATGAATTGCGCAGCTTATGTGCCGCGACCGGCTGGCAGTATGGGCTCAGCCACACGAATGCCAGCACCCAAGCGACCCTTCTCTGGCTTTACCGTGCGTTTGACGGGGGGCCAGCGGCATGATGATTGGTCCCATCGGATTCGCGGCCCCTTGGCTACTCGTGGCCTTGGCGGCGTTGCCGGTACTTTGGCTCATCCTGCGTGCTGTACCGCCCGCGCCCATTCGTCGGCGCTTTCCCGGGGTGGCCTTGCTGTTGGGCCTCAGCGACGATGACACGGTGACCGACCGCACGCCTTGGTGGCTTTTGCTACTGCGGATGCTGGCAGTGGCCGCTTTGATCATAGGCCTCGCCGGGCCGGTACTGAACCCTCAAGCAGACCCAAGCGAACGCCGCACCGGGCCGCTTTTGATCGTGATGGATGCCACATGGGCCAGCGCGCGAGATTGGTCATCGAAGACGGCTTTGATTGACACCATGCTGGCCGAAGCCGGGCGGGAAGCGCGGCCTGCGGCGGTCTTACGGCTCAGCGATCCTGAACCGCCTGTCTTCCAATCAGCAGAGGCATGGCGCACGCGGCTCACGGGCCTTTCGCCTGAACCTTGGGCCCCGTCCCCGACTGACCTGTCTGAGATAGCGCAGACACTCGGGGATGAGGGTTTTGAGACACGCTGGTTCTCCGATGGGTTGGCCCGTCCGGGGCGGGATGTTTTGCTGGACGCGTTGGAAACCCGTGGTCCGGTGACCGTCTACGAAAGCCCCGTGCCCATCATCGCGCTGGCCCCGGCCACCGTGGAGGACAGCATCCTCAACATCACCGCCAGTCGCGCCACGCCGGGTGCGGAACGCGAAGTCACAGTGGAGGCCCATGGCCGTGACCCGTCAGGCGCAGAACGCATGCTGGCCACGCTGCCCCTGATCTTCGCGGAGGGTGAGACGGTGGCAAATGGCCAATTGGCCTTGCCCGCTGAACTGCGCGCTCGGCTCACGCGGTTTGAAATTGGCGGGCAGCGCCATGCCGGTGCAATCACACTCACCGATGACAGCCTGCGGCGGCGGGAAGTTGCGCTGATTGGTGGGAAACAGGATCGTGAAGGGTTGGAGCTTCTGTCGCCTTTGCATTACCTTGAACAGGCGCTGATCCCGACGGCGGATTTGCTGGATGGGGCGCTGGTTGATGTACTGCCGGCAAATCCCGATGTGATCATTCTGGCCGATGTGGCCAACCTATCTGCAGCGGAACAGGAGCGGGTTCTCGAATGGGTTGAGGGCGGCGGCTTGCTCTTGCGTTTTGCCGGACCGCGGATCGCCGCCAGTGACCTGTCGCGCGCCGAGGAAGATGCGTTGATGCCCGTCCGGCTGCGCGCCGGGGGCCGCACGGTGGGCGGCGCCATGTCGTGGGGAGAGCCCAAAACACTTGCGCCTTTTGCAGAAGACAGCCCATTCTTTGGCCTCGCCACCCCCGATGAAGTCACGGTCGCAGCGCAGGTGATGGCACAGCCCGATCCCACGCTCGCGTCGCGCGTGATCGCCCAGCTGGCCGATGGCACGCCACTGGTCACACGCAAGCGGATCGGGTCGGGACAGGTGGTGTTGTTCCATGTGACCGCCAATGCGGAATGGTCCACCCTGCCGCTGTCAGGGCTGTTCGTACAGATGCTTGAGCGCCTTGCCGTGTCCTCTGCCGTGGCCCTCCCGGACCTGACAGAGATGCAGGGCACGACCTGGCAACCTGTGCAGGTGCTCACAGGATTCGGACGGCTGGATGATGCGGGCAATCTGGGTGGTGTCCCGGGGGAGCGGTTGATCACCGATTCACTCGGGCCCGATCTTCGGCCGGGGCTTTATGACGGGCCGGATCGGCGGCTGGCGCTGAATGTGGTGAAGGCCGACACCGTGCTTGAACCCGCCACCTGGCCCGCGGGCACAACTGTACTGGGCCTTGCCCGGCCCAATGAGGCGCCGCTTGGCGGATGGCTGCTTGCCGGGGCGCTTGTTTTGTTGCTCACCGATGTGATTGCGTCGCTTGCCTTGTCGGGGCGTTTGGTTCCGGTGAAAGCGGCCGCTGTGGTTCTGGCCGGGCTGATGATCTCTGCGCCGGCTGAGGCACAGGACAAACCCACGCTGGCGACAGCAGAGGTCGTCCTGGCCCATGTGCTGACGGGCGTGGACGCGATTGATGAGACCGCGTCAGCCGGGATGCGCGGCCTTGGGCAAACGCTGTTTTTCCGCACCTCGGTGGAGCCGTCAGAGCCCATCGGCGTCAATCTCGAAACCGATGATCTGTCGGTTTATCCCTTCCTGTACTGGCCCGTGACCCCTGATCAACCCACCCCAACGGTGGAGGCATATGCCAAGCTTAACGCCTATCTGCGCACCGGTGGGATGATCCTGTTTGACACGCGCGATGCCAATGTGGCGGGGTTTGGTGCGTCCTCACCCAATGGGCAAAAACTGCAGCGGCTGGCGCGGGGGCTGGATATTCCGCCGCTGGAGCCGATCCCCGAAGACCATGTTCTTACCCGCACTTTCTATCTGTTGCAGGATTTTCCGGGGCGCTTCTCAGGCCGTCAGGTTTGGGTTGAGGCGGCACCAGCCGATGCCGAACAGGTCGAAGGTATGCCTTTCCGCAATCTCAATGACAACGTGACGCCAGTGGTGATCGGCGGCAATGACTGGGCTGCGGCTTGGGCCACGGATGA
>JBCCAJ010000049.1:0-10778 GCA_039814845.1 Pseudomonadota bacterium
ATCCGCTGCCATGATCAGAAGGGTGTCATCGCGCCCGTTCGCAAACTCCAGCGCCACACCAACACCCGCATCCGCCCGCGCCAACGCCTCTAACGTGCCCGCTGCGTTCATGTTGTTGGCCAGGTTGTCGGTGCCTTCTTCTTCGATGACCGCAAAAAACCCATCCGGATCGCGGCTGATAAGCGTGAGCGCGGCTTGCGTCATCTCGGCCAAGCTGGGGGCGTCTGGCTGATAGGTGGGTTTGCCTTCAGTCAGATTTGTCTCTCTGGCCTGATCGTTGAATGTATGATTGTGGGCAAATACGCCCAAAAGCTTCTCGACCCGCGACAGATCCAGGGCGAGCAGTTCATCGCGGTTGTAAACGACCGTGTAGCCCGCGGCCTGGGCCTCCTCAATCAGGTTTAGCCCGTCCTTGCGTTCGCCCGGACCGTGGCGACCTTCCGCGCCCTTGGGCAATAAGAACCGTTCCCCGCCCGCCATGATCACCTGCGCGCCGGACTGGGTCACCTGCCGCGCGATATCATGGGTGTTGCGGCGGCTCTTGCTGGACGCGACAAAGGCGGCGGTGCCGGGCTCTGAAATATGGCCTGTTTGCACCAGCGCCACAGCTTTTCCTGCGGCCAGAGCCTCTTCGGCAATCGACATGGCCTTGCCCGAGGCGGCGATCAGATCATCTTTGCCGTTCATTCCAAAACTGTCGGCCACGACCTTCACGCCATAGGCATGCACCGTCGCACCGCCGTGGGACGTGGCGGAGACACGATCTGCCATATGCCCGGTGTAAACGCCCAAAGCCGGCAGCCTGTCCCAATTCAGCGCGCCATCAGGGCCCACCGTGTGCATGCGTGCGGCCAGCCAGTGGTTCACTCCGGTGCCATCTGGATGAAGGAATATGACGTTGCCCGGGTCCTGACCAAGGGCAGGCGCGGCAAGAGCGGCCATCATAGGCAACGCACTCAGAATAGACTTCATGCAGGGGATCCAACGTTGAGGCATTTCAACAAATGTAGCAGCAATTGAGCGTTGGCAAGAAGAGGCTGAGGGCCGTCGCTTTCCGCTTGGAAAACCGTCTGTGACGTTGTTACAAGGTAACATGATTATCGCTACCCTGCGCCGAGTGTCCCATGTGATGACATCGCTGGTCATGGTCCTGGCCTTGGCGACATTGGGCTTTGGACATCAGATCCACGCGGAGCACGCCTCGCTTGACCCGGACGTGGTCGCGTTTCTGAACGCAGGCGGCGACCTTTCCGATTTTTGTGGTGAAGGGACCTCGGGCACCGATGATCTTGGCGACTGTCCGGTTTGCCAACTGACCCTCGGATTTGCCGTGCCGGACCTTGCTGCACAGCAGCCCGCGATAGCATTGCACGCATCAAACGCGGACTGGACCCAGACAAGATCGCTTTGCCCGCAGCACCGCTTTGATGCAGCACATCAAAGTCGCGCCCCGCCGCGCGCCTGACCCTTTCCCAGAATGCCACCTAACGACGGGTCGCCATGCGATGGCATCCGTCGGAAGCACCATATGGTCTCAAGGCCAAACCAAATCTGTGGGCGACATGTGAACGCCTGCATTATCCAACAAAGGAAGACAAAATGACCAGTTTCATCACACGCCGCCTCTTTGGCGGACTGACCGCTGCAGCCTTGATGCTGCCTCTCCCGGCGCTTGCCGAACCCATCACCGTCACCGACGTTTTGGGTCGTACTGTTGAGCTTCCGGCACAGCCTGAACGCATTCTGCTGGGCTTTTATTTTGAAGACACCTTCGCCGTGGGCGGCCCGGACGTCTATGACCGCGTGGTCGGCATTTCCCGTGAGGCCTGGGAAGGGTGGCGCAACCTGCAATGGCAGGCCTATGTCGACGCGGTGCCACGGATTGATGAAATCGCCGATGTGGGCGAAGTGGATGCTGGCTCATTCTCTCTTGAGGCCGCGATTGCCACGCAGCCCGATGTGGCCATCTTTGCCGCCTGGCAGCACAGCGTTCTGGGCGATGCCGTGACGCGTATGGAAGATGCAGGCATCCCCGTGGTCATTCTTGATTACAACGCGCAAGAGGTGGAAAAGCACGTCACGTCGACACGCGCGCTGGGCGCGATCCTGGGCGCAGAAGAACGCGCGCAGGACCTGGTGGATTTCTATCAAGGAACCTATGACGACACAGTTGCGCGCGTCGCGAAATCGAACGCCAAACCACGCGTCTACGTGGAACTGGGCCGCAAGGGCGCGACCGAGACGGACAATTCCTATGCTGGTACGATGTGGGGCAAGCTTGTGGACACGGCGGGCGGTGAAAATATCGCCAATGGCCAGATCGAAAAATGGGGCGCGCTGAGCCCCGAATACGTGTTGGCGCAGAACCCTGAGGTGGTTTTCCTGGCCGGATCGGGCTGGATGAGCCGGGACAACGCCGTCATCCTTGGGCCGAACGTGGATGTTGCGCTGACCCATGAGCGGATGGCGCCCTATGCCGGTCGCCCAGGTTGGGATCAGCTGGACGCCGTGAAGAATGGTGAAATGCACGGGCTCTATCACGGTGGCGCGCGGACGCTTTATGACATCGCGTTCTTCCAGTACATTGCCAAGCAGCTGCATCCCGAGCAGTTCGAAGATGTGGATCCGCAGGCCACGCTGGACGGGTTCTTTGCTGAATACATGCCGATCCAATTCAACGGCACGTACTTCACGCAGCTAAAGTGAAGCGCGTATGAACGCCAACGACGGGGCGGCTACTAAAGAAATCGTATCCGCCCCTTCCTCCTACAGTCGCCTGACGCTGCGCCGGATCACGGCGCTGAGCGTTGGCGCGTGTCTTTTGATGGCCTGTGTGCTGGGCGATATCCTGACGGGTCCTGCGTTGCTGTCAGTGGGCAATACCGTGGCCGCGCTTTTCGGGTTGGAAACAGCATCTTCCATGACCACGGTGATTGTCTGGGATATCCGCCTGCCCATGACGCTGATGGCGCTGACCGTCGGCGCGGCTTTGGCCGTGGCAGGTGTGATCATGCAAACAATCTTGGGCAACCCGCTGGCCAGCCCGTACACGCTGGGCTTTTCTGCTGCGGCCGGGTTCGGGGCGGCGGTGGTGTTGTTGACGGGCATTTCGTTACCATTCTTGCCATGGCTTACGGTTCCGGCGGCGGCTTTTGCGGCCACACTTGTGTCGGCCGCGCTGGTCTATGGCCTGTCGCGCGCGCAGGGTATGACGCCAGAGGTGATGATCCTTGCAGGCATCGCCACACTGTTTTTATTTCAATCGCTGCAATCCATGGTGCAATACCTTGCCTCGCCCGAGGTGCTGCAGGCGATTGTGTTCTGGCTTTTCGGGTCGCTGCTCAAGGCATCGTGGGACAACCTGCCGGTGACGGCGACGATCCTTGTGATCTGTGTGGCCGCTATCCTGCCCGATATCTGGCGGCTCACGGCGCTGCGCATGGGCGATGATCGCGCCGCCGCTGTTGGGATCAACGTGACGCGCCTGCGCGTGCGGATGTTCGTGATCGTCGCGCTATTGACCGCAGGCGCGGTGGCCTTTGTGGGCACCATCGGGTTCGTGGGTCTGGTGGCCCCGCATATTGCGCGGGGTTTCGTTGGGGAGGATCAGCGATTTTTGCTGCCCATGGCCTCCATCGTGGGCGGCGTGATTATGACCGGGTCATCCATTCTGTCCAAAGTCATCTCTCCGGGTGGGGTCATTCCCATCGGGATTGTGACAGCCGTTCTCGGCGTGCCGTTTCTCTTTGGCCTGATTGTGTTGGGTAAAAGGAGGCATTGGTGAGCCTGTCTGCTGAAAACCTGTCTATTGCCCATGGGGCCACAACTGTGCTGCGCGACGTGAACGTGCAGTTGCGCGACGGTCAGATCACCGGGCTGATTGGCCCCAACGGGGTGGGCAAATCCTCTTTGCTCAAGGTTCTGGCAGGTCTGGCCAAGGGCACCGGCACCGTGTCGCACGAAGGGGTGGCGTTCAGTGAGGCGCAACGGAGAGAGATCGTCGCCTACATGCCCCAGGACAGCAGCGCAGGCTCATCGCTCACGCTGACGGAGGTTGTGCTTTTGGGCAGGCTCGGGTCGCTGGGCCTGCGCGTTGCGCCCGCGCTGGTGGCAGAGGTGGAGGGCGTGCTTTCAGAATTCGGACTGGGCGCGTTGTCCCATCGCACGCTTGATGCCGTGAGCGGAGGCCAAAGGCAGCTGACCTATCTGGCGCAAGCCCTGTTTCGAGAGCCGCGGATTTTGCTATTGGATGAACCCACGGCCGCGCTGGATTTGCGTCACCAGCTGTTGGTGTTCGAAACGCTGCGAAAGCTCGCAAGGGAGAAAAACATCGCTATCGCCGTGGCCGTTCATGATCTGTCGCTGGCTGGGCAGTTTTGCGATCAGGTCATGTGTCTTTGCCATGGCACATTGGATGCGTCTGGCACGCCGCAAGACGTGCTGACGGCAGACCGGCTTGCGCGGGTTTATGGAATCGAAGCTGAAGTCACCCAGAACAAAAGCGGCCTGCGCGTTGCGGCGTTACGTGCGATCTGACGCGGTAGAGCGAGCATCATCTTCCCAAGAAATAGCTCACCTGCTCCGAAACGTCAGGGTGAGTTCGACCGTTTGGCCATTTGGCGGCGGGGGGAAGGGCGCCGCATTTCGCACATTGGCCTGCGCTGCGAAACTGATATTGGGCGACCCTCGGGTGTCGAGGATCTTTATCTGACCAACCTGTCCGTTAGGCAAGATTTCGAACCGGATGATAGCAGCGCCCTTTTCACTTCTGTATAGTCTTGGGGATCTATTGAGCTGCGTGAAAACCAGGCCACGGTAGTTCGTTGAGGTGGAGTTCCCGACAGACCTCGCGACCTCAAGGCTTTCGCGTCCATAGAGCGCTGTCCTGCCGGCGTCAGCAAGCAGATCCAGCCCGCTCAGCGGGGCTGACACCCCGCCCTCAACGCCTTGCTGCTCCCAGTTGTCAGCCTCTCCCGTTTCTTCGCCCAATGTGTCTTGTGTGGGTCGCGACGGCGGGCGGGGAGAGCGGGTTACCGCAGCGATCTGAACCTCACCGTCGTCGACGGTTTCAAGTTCTGGCACGTCATTCAGGGCTTCCTCAACCGCCTCTTCTATCGCGTCCGTCACGTCGGGTTCCGTGGCCTCCACGATCTCTTCCGTCTCAAGGGGCGGCGCTGGTGTGGGCGCAACCTCTGGCGTGCCTTCAGGCGTTGGGATCTCTTCCCCCAAAGCAGGTGGGGCGGTCGCAGTCACCTCTTCGGTGGGTTCGATCCGGCCTAGGTTTTGCAAGGCTGTCCCGGTATCGGGTGCAATCACATCCTGCGGGTTTTCAGAGGCGACCTGAACGTCGGTGCTCTCGTCAGCCTCGATGATGTCTTCTGGCTCCACCTCCTCGGCTGGTTCCGGTTCTTCAGGTTCCAGCGCCTCTTCGATGAAATCCTCAAAAGCAGCGGATTCTGTGGCTTCTGGAACGCCCTCCTCATCCGGTCCACCCGTGCCATCAAACACGAAAAACAAGCCCGGCACATGGATCATGAGCGAGATCACAAGCGCCAGCGCGGCGACAATAATCGAGTTTCTGATCGGGTTCTTGATCAAGCGGGCGCCTGCCTTGGTGACGGCCCCTTTGGCGATGTCGAGGCCATTGTTATCTGGTCGTTGCTCTGGTCATTACTCTGGACGCAGCGGCCATGACTGACACCTATTGGGCCAAGCTGCGTTTTCAATGATACCTCACCGCCCCGACAGCGCAAAGCAAGCGGTTTGGCGCGTATTGACTTTCTTTTGATAGCTTGTTGAGGCCCAAAGAGCTCAGAGCCCCATCAAATAGGCCTCCGCCCGTTGTAGATGCGCCTCGCGCGTCTCATCTGCCATGCGATCCGCCGTTCGGCACATCATCGCCCAGCGGGGATTGTTGCCCAGCCGATCCTTGTGCTTGAAGATGAACCGCCAATAAAGCCCATCCCACGTTTCCGCCCAATCGCCCTTTGGCCAATGGCTCATTTTGCGGACATAGTTGGAGCCGGAAAAATAGGGCTTGGTGGTGATCAGCCCGCCATCGGCGTGTTGGCTCATGGCGTAGGTGTTGGGGACCATCACCCAATCATAACTGTCGATGAACATCTCCATGAACCAGCGATAGACCTCATCAGGGTCAAATTCGCACAGCACCATGAAGCCGCCCAGCACCATGAGCCGTTCAATGTGGTGGCAATAGCCGGTTTGCAGAATGCGCTTGATCGCGTCGTCGATGGGGTCGATGCCGGTGGTGGCGTCATAGAAACTGGTCGGAATTTTGCGGGTATGGCCCCAGTGATTGGTCGTTCGCATGGTGACATGCAGGTCTTCATAGGTCGCGCGCATGAATTCGCGCCAGCCGATGATCTGGCGGATGAACCCTTCCAGCGAATTGATCGGCACGTCATGGGTTTCCGCATGCTCCAACGTGGCATCAAGGATCTGGCGTGGCGTTAGCAGACCCACATTCAGCATCGGCGTCAGCACGGAATGCCAAAGGAAGCTTTCGCCTTCCACGATGGCGTCTTCATAAGGGCCAAACACGTGCATCCGGTCGTGCAGGAACTTGTCCAACCAATCGGCGGCTTCTTCGTGCGTGGTGGGGTAAATCAGCTGATCCAGCGATCCGTAATTGTCGCTGAAATCCGCATTCACACTGTCCCGCGCGTCCAGATCGGGCTGCGACCGGTTGAGTATGGGCAGGGCAGGGATGTCGCCCAGCAGTTTCTTGGGCACCTTTTTGCGGTTATCCTCATCAAAGCTCCACTGCCCGCCTTGGGGGTCATCGCCCTCCATCATGACGTTCAGCCGCTTTCGCTGATATTTGTAGTACTCCGCCATGAACCACCGCTTGCGGCCATCTGACCACGCCGCATTGTCACCGGCCGTGTTTATGAAGCCCGGCGTGTCATAAACGGACAGCGCGAGGCTCGCGCCTTCGGCCGCCGCCTCCAGGCGTTTCATCGCGGTATGATCCACGGGGTCTACAAGGACGATCTTAGTTACCCCGTCCTGCGCAAGCCCGTTCACCACGCGCGTGATCATGCCTTTTTCGCGACGATGGCTGGCAATCTCCACTTCCAGTCCATCCGCGCGCAGACGGTCAGCATAGTGTGCCATCGTCGCCCGGTGCAGCCAAAGCTTCTGTTTGTGCATCACCATCGGATATTGCGGATCGCCGAAGAAAAGCGGGTCCTCGACCATCACCACCCGGTCCGGCCCAGCGGCTAGGGCAGGGTGGTCGGCAAAAAGTTGATGGGGAAAAACAAGAAGGGCAGTGGTCAAACGAAGGGTCCTTTCGAGGCGCGTGCCTGCCTCTAGCTAATCGGCTTGCGGCATTTGGCAATTCCGCTCTGGACAGCGCCCGTGCCTGCATCATCTTGAGCAGTCCAGACAAGGGGGGATCCGCTTTGCCCGAAGGCCACACCATTCACCGCGCCGCGCGCGATCATCGCGCCATGATCGGCGGGCAGAAGATCGCCGCCATGTCGCCCCAGGGCCGCTTTGCTGAGGGTGCGGCAGAGATCGACGGCGCAGTGTGTGAGGCGACGGGCGCAGTGGGCAAGCATTTGCTCTATCATTTTTCCAACGGCAAGACGCTGCACATTCATCTAGGTCTTGGCGGCTATTTCGTGTGCCAGGAGCAGCCCGTCGATCCACCGAGAGAGGTGACGCGTTGCCGGTTGGAAAGCGCCACGCATGCCATCGACATTATCGGGCCCAATACCTGCGAAGTTCTGCACACGGATACCATCCCGGCCTTCACCCTGCGTTACGGTGCCGACCTTCTGGCCGATGTGCCCGATCCCGATCGAGCCATCGCCGCCATCCGCAAAAGTCGCGCGCCCATCGCCCGGCTTTTGATGGACCAAAAGGTCATTTCCGGCATCGGGAACATCTACCGCGCGGAAATCCTTTTCCTGCGCGGACTAAACCCCATGACACGTGGCATGGACATTCCGGAAGAGGAACTGCGGGGCCTTTGGGATGAGATGCGCGCGCTGTTGCAGTTGGGGGTGGAGACGAATGCCATCATCACCAACCCCGACCTTATTGAAAAGGGCAAGGTCCACGGCGAGCGCACCAATATTTTCGGCAAAGAAGACTGCCCACGCTGCGACGACAAGATCGTGAAATCCAAGCTGAGCGGACGGACGCTTTATCACTGCCCGACATGCCAGTCCTGAGGGCCATCGCCAAAGGCTGAGCGGTGGGCTACATGTAACCCATGTCGACTTTTTCGGACCTTTTGATGACCGTTTTTGATCGCCGCGCGGGTTTCAGCGTGTTGCGCGGAGAAGATGAGCGCGCAATTGAAGAACTGGCAGAGGCGCTGATTGGCACGTCAGGGGAGGTCACGGGCCGCGATACCGGTCAGCGCATTTTGGAACGTTACGCGGCGCTGGACAGCGATGGAAAACGCGCCCTGTTCCGCCATCTTGCGATTGAGATGAATATCGATCCGGACGCGGTGCGCGATGCGCTGGCAAGCTATGAGGCGGAGCCCAACAAGCAAAACTACCGCGCCTTCATGGCGGCGTCGGAACCTCCGCGACAGGAATTTTTCCGCCGCCTGAACCGTGTGCCCGGTGCGACAGAGCGGCTTGTGCAGATGCGCGCCGATCTGCTGGGCATGGTCGAGGACGAACCCGCGCTCGCCGCGCTGGATCTGGATTTAAGGCACTTGCTGTCTTCGTGGTTCAATCAGGGCTTTCTGGTGCTGCGGCCGATCAGTTGGCAAAGCCCCGCGCTGGTTCTGGAAAAGATCATCGCCTATGAGGCGGTCCACCAAATCGAAAGCTGGAAGGATCTGCGCCGCCGCGTGGAACCCGCCGACCGGTGTTGCTTTGCGTTCTTTCATCCCGCCATGCCCGATGAGCCGCTCATTTTCGTCGAAGTGGCGCTGACCAAGGGCGTGCCCGGGTCCGTGCAATCGCTGTTGTCTGAGGATCGTGAGGCGCTTTTGGAAGAGGATGCCGATACGGCGGTTTTTTATTCCATTTCGAACTGTCAGGCCGGGCTGGCTGGCATTTCCTTTGGCAATTCATTGATCAAACAGGTGGTTGCGGATCTGTCCTTGGCTCTTCCGGCGTTGGGTACGTTCGTGACACTCTCCCCCATCCCTGGCCTTGCCCGCTGGGTGGAGGCGGAAGAGATCATTGTGGATGAAACCACTGATCTGCGCGCACTGGCTGCGCATTATCTGGTCTCTGCCAAGCGCAGTGATGGCCTGCCTCTCGACCCGGTCGCGCGCTTCCATCTGGGCAATGGGGCGCAGGTTCATGCAGTCCACGAGGGCGCGGATGTATCGGATAAGGGTCAGGCACAATCCTTCGGGACAATGGTGAATTACCTCTATGACTTGCGTCGCGTGTCGCAAAATCATGAAGGCTTTGCAGCAGATGGCAAAATCGCCACCTCATCTGAGGTGCGGTCGCTGGATGCATCGGCCAAGAAATCTTTGACCCGGAGGACCGCGCGTGACGAACCCGCTTTATGATCAGCTTTTCGGTCGCCACGCGGGCAATGATGCCCCGTTCTTGGTCCTCACCGATGGGTCACAGATCAGCTATGACGCGTTCCTGCGCCAGGCCGCGCAGCTTGCTCATGTCCTGACCGCTGCAGGGCTTAAACCGGGTGACAGACTGGCCGCGCAGATCCATAAATCTCCTCAGGCGCTGACGCTTTATGCGGCTTGTGCGCAGACAGGCGTGGTGTTCCTGCCGTTGAACACGGCCTACACGGCGGCGGAACTTACGTATTTTATCGAAAACTCCGGCGCGGGGATGGTTGTCTGTGATGAGGCTGTCAAAGACGTGCTTACCCCGATTGCCACCGACCTTGGCGCGCAGGTGGAGACGCTGAATGCCGATGGTCTAGGATCCCTTATCGAAAAGGCAGCCGCCCAATCCGATCACTTCCGAACGGTGGCCCGCAACAAGGATGATCTGGCGGCTTTCCTCTACACATCCGGCACAACGGGGCGGTCCAAGGGCGCAATGCTTACACAGGACAACCTGCTGTCGAACGCAGAAACCCTGAAAGACTATTGGCAGTTCACGGCAGAGGATGTGTTGCTGCACGCGCTCCCTATCTTCCACACTCATGGCTTGTTCGTGGCCACCAATATCACGCTGGTGGCAGGCGGGGCGATGATCTTCGCGCCCAAATTTGACGCGGGCGACATGATCCGGCTGATGCCTGATGCCACGTCCATGATGGGTGTGCCCACCTTCTACACGCGCCTTCTTGACCAACCGGACTTCGACGCCGATCTGACCCGCCACATGCGCCTTTTCATCTCCGGCTCTGCACCGATGCTGGCGGAAACCCATGTGGCCTTTGAGGCCCGCACCGGTCACCGCATTCTGGAACGCTACGGCATGACGGAAACCAATATGAACACCTCCAACCCCTATCACGGCGACCGCCGTGCAGGCACCGTGGGCTTCCCGCTGCCCGGCGTGGAGCTGAAGGTCACGGACCCCGAAACAGGTGCTGCCCTGCCCAGCGGAGAAATTGGCCAGATCGAAGTGCGCGGGCCGAACATCTTCAAAGGGTATTGGCAGATGCCCGAGAAAACCGCGGCGGAACTGCGCGAGGACGGTTTTTTTATCACCGGCGATCTGGGCCGCGTTGATGAAGACGGCTACGTCACCATTGTCGGCCGCGACAAGGACCTGATCATTTCGGGCGGCTATAACATCTATCCCAAAGAGGTGGAGCTGGTTCTGGATGATCAACCGGGCGTTTCGGAAAGC
>JBCCAJ010000199.1:0-5519 GCA_039814845.1 Pseudomonadota bacterium
CCCAACTCTTCGGCCTTAGCGCGGCACGCGGCCTCAATATCCGACAGGGTGGTGGTGCCGTAAACCTCGGGTTGGCGTTGGCCAAGCAGGTTCAGGTTGGGGCCGTTGAGAATAAGGACAGAGGTCATGTTCGTGCTCGTGTGGTTTTCCCGCATCTACGCGCAGTGCACGAGATCTGTCGAGCCATCAGCACGGTGGGTGCGGGATTTGTTGTTTATTGTGTCTTCGGTGTTCGCTAGTTTGGGAACCGTTTAAATAATTAAAAACAAATGGATACGGCGTTAATATAAGGTAATGCTACGTACCAATATTTAACATAATATATATTATACGATAATTGGATCACCCAAATCTGTTTCCTCCACACCACCCCTGCAACGGGATCTGCGCGCAATTTCGGAATAAATTGCCAGACTCCCTAAAATTAATGTACAACTCATTTCAATAAAGCCGCGCGCAAAGACGCGGTTATCTGAGGCGGACGACAGTGCCAACCACATTCACCGATCAGTTTTGGCTGATCGACCCGTTTAGTCCCCCGCCTGTGGGCACCACGCTTGTTCCGGTGTCCTTGGCGGTGACGGACCAAAATGACAACGGTCTGATCAATCGGTTCTCCAACGACTCGATTGACGGATCAGATATTACTGCGTCGTATCCTGGTGACACGGTCACTGTGAATGTCGCGGGCGTCGGCAATGTCACGATCACGGGCACGACATTTTACCTTGCCGACGGTCGGCAGGTTTTCACGCCGACGGATGGCAGCGGTTTGCCAACTGGCGATTTGGTATCGACAAGCTTCGTCACAACGCAAAATTCCACCCCCACGACAAATTTCGGGCCGCCTTGTTTTGTTGCGGGCACCAAGATTGAAATGACCAAAGGCATGTGCGCGGTGGAGGACCTGCAGGAAGGCGACGCAATCGTCGGCTATGACGGAACCGCCCTGCCCCTGCGGAAAATCCTGTGCCGGCGGTTCGGATCGCGGGAGCTTCGCGCCAATCCCAAGCTTTTGCCCATTCGCATTTCGGCTGGTGCTTTGGGCCATGGGGTGCCGCAGCGTGATCTTGTCGTATCGCGGCAGCATCGTATGCTGATCCGGTCCAATATTGCTGAGCGGATGTTTGGACAGCGAGAGGTGCTTGTTCCGGCGATTAAGCTGATTGATTTGCCCGGCATCTATGTCGATGAAAGCGTCTCTGAGGTCGCGTATTTCCATCTTCTGTTCGACGCCCATGAGGTGATCTATGCAGAAGGTGCGCCAACGGAAAGCCTGTTTACCGGACCGGAAGCTTTGAAAGCCGTTTCACCGGAAGCGCGGGAGGAGATTCTGACGATTTTCCCCGAGGCGGCAGAGATGGATTACGCGCCAGATCCGGCGCGCTTCATTCCACCCAATGCCAAGCAAAAACAACTGGTTGCCCGACATTTGAAGAACGGAAAACCGCTCCTTCACACGCTGCAATAAACCCCTGCCCTAAGACGTTAAAAGAACGCCTGAAGCCCGGTTTGCGCGCGGCCGAGAATTAGGGCGTGCACGTCATGAGTGCCTTCATAGGTGTTCACGGTCTCAAGGTTCATCATGTGGCGGATCACCTGATATTCGCCAGTGATCCCGTTGCCGCCATGCATGTCACGGGCGTTGCGCGCAATCTCCAGTGCCTTGCCGCAATTGTTCCGCTTGATGAGCGAGATCATCTCGGGCGCGGCGCGTGCTTCATCCATCAGGCGGCCGACGCGCAATGCGGCTTGCAGGCCCAAAGTGATTTCGGTCTGCATATCGGCCAGCTTCTTCTGGAACAGCTGTGTCTGTGCCAAGGGCCGTTTGAATTGATGCCGGTCTAGCCCGTATTGACGTGCCGCGTGCCAACAAAACTCAGCTGCGCCCATCACGCCCCAGCCGATGCCGTAGCGCGCGCGGTTGAGGCATCCAAACGGGCCTTTAAGGCCCTCGACGCCCGGCAAAAGCGCGTCCTCGGACACCTCAACGTCTTCCATGACGATCATGCCGGTGACAGAGGCACGCAAGGAAAGCTTGCCCTCGATCTTGGGCGCGGACAGGCCCTTCATGCCTTTGTCGAGGACGAAGCCGCGGATTTTGCCGCCATGGGCCTCGGATTTGGCCCAGATCACGAAGACATCCGCGATGGGGCTGTTAGAAATCCACGTCTTTTCGCCACTGATCTTGTAGCCATTCGCGGTTTTCACAGCGCGGGTTTTCATACCAGCGGGGTCCGATCCTGCATCCGGTTCCGTGAGGCCAAAGCAGCCAATGAGTTCACCCGAGGCCAGCCCCGGCAAGTATTTCTGGCGCTGTTCTTCTGACCCGTAGGCATAGATCGGATACATCACAAGGCTCGACTGCACACTCATCATGGAGCGGTAGCCGCTGTCGACGCGTTCAATTTCCCGAGCGACAACGCCGTAGCTGACATAGCCCGCCGACAGCCCGCCATATTCTTCGGGGATCGTGGTGCCAAGCAGGCCCATCTGGCCCATTTCGCGGAAAATGCCTGGGTCGACGGTTTCCTGTTGGAAGGCATCGATCACCTTGGGGGCCAGCACCTCGGAGGCGAAAGACCGTGCGCTGTCGCCGATCATGCGCTCGTCTTCTTCCAGCTGGTCGGACAGGAAGAACGGGTCTTCCCAGTCAAAGCTGCTCAGGTCGGGTTTGTCCTTGGGCTTCAGCGGCGCGGTGTCGAGGCTCATGGGGTGGCTCCAGAAATGCGGTCAGTTGTTCGTACATATAGACCGTTTCACGCCCGTCAAATAGAGACAAATTCACCCAAGGGCGTACCCTGCCCCGCGTACGGTGCGCAGCGGATCGTCGCCGCCATGATGGCACAGCGCTTTGCGCAATCGACCGATATGGACATCCACGGTGCGTGTATCGACGTAAATGTCCCGCCCCCAAACACGATCAAGCAGTGCCTCGCGGCTCCAGACGCGGCCGGGTTTTTCCATGAAGGTGGACAAAAGACGGAATTCCGTGGGGCCAAGCTTCAGCCCCTTGCCGTCGCGCGTGACCCGGTGGGTTTCCGCATCGAGCACAATGTCACCGTATTCCAGCCGCTCCCCCATGGCCGAGGGCCGTGTGCGGCGTAGCTGTGCCCGCACGCGGGCCATCAGTTCGACAACGGAATACGGTTTGATCACGTAATCATCCGCGCCCGTCTCAAGCCCACGCACCCGGTCCACTTCCTCGGACCGGGCGGAAATCATAATGATCGGGGTCGATTTGGTGGCCGCACGCGTTTTCAACTGGCGGCAGACCTCAATCCCCGACACGTTGGGCAGCATCCAATCCAGCAGAATGATGTCGGGGTTCACCTCTTCAGCCAGGAGCAGCGCCTCTTCCCCATTCTCGGCTGGCGTCACGATAAACCCGTCCGCCTCCAGGTTATAGGCCAGCACCTCGCGTTGGGCGGGCTCGTCTTCCACCAAAAGCACATTGGGCTGATCTTGGACCATCTGACAGCGTCCTTACTTCACAGGGGCGATGCTTGCATCGACAGAGGTTTGGTCTTCTTTGGGTCGCTTTTCATCCGGGCGTTCGCCAGTGACCAGATAGACCACCTCTTCGGCGATATTGGTGACGTGATCGCCCATCCGTTCGGTGTTCTTGGCGATGAAATGCAGGTGCATACAGGGGGTGATGGAGCGGGGGTCTTCCATCATGAAGGTCAGAAATTCGCGGAAGAGCGCGTTGTACATCTGATCTACATCAGTGTCGCGCTGGATGACCTCCAGCGCCAGATCGGCGTCACGCTGGATATAGGCGTCGAGCACGTCTTTCAGCATGCGCTCCACTTCTTTGGCCATACGGCGGATGGAGGCGGCAGAGCCGTTGACCTGGCTCATCCCCGCCAGAACAGTCGTGCGCTTGGCCATGTTCTTGGCGTAGTCGCCGATGCGTTCGAGGTTTGAGGACACCTTGAGCACAGTCAGGATCACACGCAAATCCACCGCGATGGGCTGACGCATGGCGATGACGCGGGCGACCTCTTCGTTGATCTGTTCTTCGAGCTGGTCGATGGCCAGGTCCGCGCGGCGGACCTCTTCGGCCAGTTCCTCATCTCGTTTCTCAAGGCTTGTGGCGGCTTTGGTGATGCCGTCTTCAACCATGCCACCCATCTTCATGATGAGCGCTTGAAGCGTCTCAAGATCGCGGTCGAAGGCGGAGGCGATATGTGTGTCGTCCATCATGGTCCTATCCAATCCGTCCTGTGATGTAGGATTCTGTCCGTTCATCTTTGGGGTTGGTAAAAATCTGGCTGGTGTCGTCGAATTCCACGAGGTTGCCGAGATGGAAGAAGGCCGTTTTCTGGCTGACCCGCGCGGCCTGTTGCATCGAATGTGTGACGATCACGAGCGAGTAATTCTTGCGCAGCTCATCCATCAGCTCTTCGATCTGGCTGGTGGCGATGGGATCAAGCGCTGAACAAGGCTCATCCATCAGCAGCACTTCGGGTTCTGTGGCCACGGCGCGAGCGATGCAAAGGCGTTGTTGCTGACCACCCGATAACCCCGTTCCCGGGGCATCAAGGCGGTCTTTCACCTCATCCCAGATGGCCCCGCGGCGCAGGGATTTTTCCACGATTTCATCAAGTTCGGCCTTGTTACGGGCCAGACCGTGGATGCGCGGGCCGTAGGCCACATTGTCATAGATCGACTTCGGAAACGGGTTGGGTTTCTGAAATACCATGCCCACCTTGGCGCGCAGCTGCACCGGGTCCACACGCTTGTCATAGATGTCATCGCCATCGAGGCGAATGTCGCCTTCCACGCGGCAGATATCAATCGTGTCATTCATCCGGTTCAGGCAGCGCAGGAAGGTGGATTTGCCACAACCCGACGGGCCGATAAAGGCAGTGACGGTCTTGTCCGCAATCTCGACATTCACATCTTTGATGGCGTGGGTGTCGGCGTAGTAAACCTGCACGCCCTTGGCGGAAAATTTGATGTCGTTGCTGGTCACGCCGCGCTCCGTTAGTGGTGTGTCGTACATTGGTTTACCCTTCCTACCAGCGCCGCTCAAACTTGCGGCGCAAAATGATGGCGAGGATGTTCATCGAAAGCAGGAAGATCAGCAAAATGATGATCCCGCCCCAGGCTTTGTCATAGAAGGCTGCATCGGCACGGGTGGCCCATGTATAGATCTGCGCGGGCATAGCGGAATTGGCCTCAGTGAAGCCTGCCGCGATGCCATCTGGATAGCCGCGCGCCACAAATCCCACCATTCCGATCAGCAGCAAAGGCGCGGTTTCGCCCAAGGCCTGCGCCAGCCCGATGATCGTTCCAGTCAAGATGCCGGGCATGGCCAAAGGCAGGACATGGTGGAACACCGCCTGCATCTTGGAGGCCCCTACTCCCAAGGCCGCATCACGGATCGACGGCGGCACGGCGCGAAGGCTTGCGCGGGTCGAGATGATGATCGTGGGCAGCGTCATGAGCGTCAGAACGAGACCACCCACCAGTGGGGCCGATTGTGGCAAGTGCATGAATTGGATGAAGAC
>JBCCAJ010000121.1:0-7325 GCA_039814845.1 Pseudomonadota bacterium
GCCAGAAGATGATTCCATGGCGCTCCTGATGGGTGGTGAGCCGGATAATCCCGCCGATGATGACATGCCCGAAGAAGATCTTCTGCGGGCACTGATGGAGGCGCAGGGCGAGGGCTGATTTTCATCGCCTGATGCCCCGCTTGGGGGTGCGGACATGACCATCGCAACCCAAGATTTCGCCGCGACCGACCTGTTGGAGTTGGTCCGGCAATACAATCCCAAAACTGACGCCGATAAGATCGCCGCCGCCTTTGAATTCGGCGCGCAGATGCATGACGGCCAGATGCGCCATTCGGGGGAGCCGTATTTCACCCATCCGGTGGCTGTGGCTGCCATCCTCGCCGAACAGCGGCTGGATGATGCCACGCTGATCACTGCGCTTCTGCATGATACAATTGAAGACACCCGCGCCTCCTACGCCATCGTCGAAGAAAAGTTCGGGCGCGAGACTGCCGACCTCGTGGATGGGGTGACGAAGCTGACAAATTTGCAGCTGTCTTCAACGGAAACCCAGCAGGCCGAAAACTTCCGTAAACTGTTCATGGCCATTTCCAAGGATATGCGCGTGATCCTCGTGAAGTTGGCCGATCGGCTGCACAACATGCGCACGATCAAACATATGCGCCCCGAAAAGCAGCTGAAAAAAGCGCGGGAGACGATGGATATCTTTGCCCCGCTCGCGGGCCGCATGGGCATGCACTGGATGCGCGAAGAGCTGGAGGATCTGGCCTTTCGCGTGATCAATCCTGATGCGCGCAACTCGATCATGCGCCGCTTCATCACGTTGCAGCGGGAAACCGGTGATGTAATCGAACGCATCACCCATGACATGCGCGTCGAACTCGACAAGGCAGGCATTGAGGCGGATGTGTTTGGCCGTGCCAAGAAGCCCCATTCGATCTGGCGCAAGATGCAGGCAAAGGAGATCGGCTTTTCACGCCTGTCGGACATCTACGGTTTCCGCATCATCACCGGAAGCGAAGAAGACTGCTATCGTGTGCTGGGGGCGATCCATCAACGCTGGGCTGCCGTGCCGGGGCGCTTCAAAGATTACATCAGCCAACCCAAATCAAACGGCTACCGGTCAATCCACACCACAGTGTCGGGTCGCAATGGCCGCCGGGTGGAGGTGCAGATCAGAACGCGTCAGATGCATGACGTGGCCGAAACCGGCGTGGCGGCACATTGGTCTTACCGGGATGGGGTTCGGTCTGAAAATCCCTTTGCAGTCGACCCCACCACCTGGATTTCCAGCCTTACAGAGCAGTTCGAGACGACCGAGGATCACGATGAATTCCTAGAGGCCGTGAAGCTTGAGATGTATCAGGATAAGGTCTTCTGCTTCACACCCAAAGGGGAGGTGGTCAAACTGCCCCGCGGGGCCACGCCCATTGATTTCGCCTATGCCATCCACACCCGCATCGGCCATGCGTGTGTAGGCGCGAAGGTTGACAACATGCGCGTGCCGCTTTGGACGCGGATCAAGAACGGGCAATCTGTGGAAGTGATCACCGCCGACGGGCAGACGCCGCAAGCCACATGGCTCGATATCGCAACAACAGGCCGGGCCCGCGCAGCCATCCGCAAGGCACTGCGGGAACTGGATCGCGACCGCTATATCAAACTGGGCCGGGAACTGGCGCGGTCGGCTTTTGACAACGTACGCAAACGCGCCACTGACAAAGCGCTTGCCACCGCGGCCAAGACGCTGAGGCTGGAAGATGCCGACGAGTTGCTGGCCCGGCTGGGCAGCGCGGAGTTGACCACCCAAGAGGTGCTGAATGCCGTCTACCCCAATGTGGCCAGCGGCACCGGCCCTGTGGTGCGCCATGACCGCCCTGTGATTGGTCTTGGTCGCAACCAGAACTTCACCCGCGCCAAATGCTGTCAGCCGATCCCGGGTGAGCGTATCGTCGGCATCACCTATCGCGGCAAAGGCGTGGTGGTGCACGCCATTGATTGCGAAGAACTGTCCCAGTTTGACGATCAACCCGAACGCTGGATGGACCTACATTGGCACGCGGGCGAACACCCGGCGGAATATGACGTGACGATTGAAATCACCATTGGCAATGACACCGGTGCCTTGGGGCGAATTTGCACATTGATCGGAGAGCAGAAGGCCAATATCTCCAACCTGACGTTTCTGGATCGAAAGCCGGATTTCTTCCGTTTGCTCATTGACGTGGATGTAAGCGATGCAGGCCACCTGCACACCATCATTTCCGCGCTCGACGCAGAGAGCAATGTCGCGACGGTGGCCCGCCACCGGGACCCGAAGAGAGCCGCAGAGGATGCAGAGCGTTTGGTAAGGTAGGAGACAGCCAGACTTGGTGTTCAAGCGTCGCGAAAAACTATCCAACCTGCGAAAGGTGCTGGAATTTCTCTGGCCCCAAAGCGGCTATGCGCGGGCGTTCAACTACGTCAAGCTGCGGGTGCATCGCATCCCCGATCAACCCCACCGTATCGCGCGCGGCATCTTCGCCGGTGTCTTCGTGACGTTTTCGCCGTTTTTCGGGCTGCATTTTTTCCTCGCCGCCGGTCTGGCCAAGCTCATGCGCGGCAACATCATCGCCTCGCTTTTTGCCACCTTCGTGGGCAACCCGCTGACGTTCTTCTTCATCGCCACGGGGTCCTTTTACACGGGCAATTTCATGCTGGGCCGTATGGGCAGTATCAGCGATGAGGCGCACAGATCCTTGGGCGGAAAATTCGTCGACGCCTGGCAGGACTTGAAGAACAATTTCTTCGCGCTGTTTACGGATGTGGATGCTGACTGGCACAACCTGTACGTTTTCTATGATGAGGTGTTTTTCCCCTACATGATCGGCGGTCTGGTGCAGGGGGCCGTCTTTGGCGTGCTGTTTTACTACCTCAGCCTGCCTGTGATCACCGCCTATCAGAACCGTCGCAAGGGACGGTTGAAAGAAAAGCTGCTGGCGTTGAAGGAAAAAGCGGCCGCCAAGGCTGACAGGAAGACGCCACAGGACTAGGTTAGCCTTGTATCTGTTCAGGAGGGCGCAAAATGTCTGACAATGATCTGCGATTGGGTGTCAATATTGACCACGTGGCCACTGTGCGAAATGCCCGTGGCGGGGCCTATCCCGATCCCATTCGTGCCGCGAAAATCGCCGAAGAGGCCGGTGCCGATGGCATCACAGCGCATCTGCGCGAAGACCGCCGCCATATCTCGGACGACGATATTGAGCGGTTGATGGAACATCTGACGTTGCCGCTGAATTTTGAGATGGCAGCGACGGATGAGATGCAAAAGATCGCCCTGCGCCATAAACCCCACGCCGTCTGCATCGTGCCCGAAAAGCGCGAAGAGCGGACCACCGAAGGGGGCCTGGAAGTGGCGCGCGAAGAAAACCGTTTGGCCCATTACATTGCGCCCCTGCGTGACGTGGGTTGCCGCGTGTCCATCTTCATCGCCGCCGACCGGCGTCAGATTGAGGCCGCAGCCCGCATCGGCGCAGAGGTGATTGAGTTGCACACCGGCGCCTATTGCGATGCTCATGCGGACGGGGACATGGAAACGCGCGACCGCGAACTGCAATCCTTGCGTGAAATGGCCGCGTTTGGCGCGTCAATGGGCCTAGAGGTGCATGCAGGTCACGGCCTGACCTTCGACACCGTCGCGCCCATCGCCGCCTTCCCGGAAGTCAAAGAACTCAACATCGGTCACTTCCTGATCGGTGAATCAATTTTTCTGGGCTTGGGTGAGGCGATCAAGGAAATGCGTCGCCTGATGGATCTCGCCCGTGGCGCGCCGCGGCAGGCGGCTGGATAACCCGCTTTGGCGGACCCTTTGACCCAAGCCCCGCCACCGCAAGAGGGCATGTCGGCCCGTGCCATCCTGCTGACCATCATTGCGTTGCTTCTGGGGGGCTGGGCCATCTGGATGCTGGAAAGCGCGCGGGCAGGGCTGGATTTTGAAGAACTGCGCGACGGGCCGACACCTGTCACGCGCATCTCTGATGGGTCCAATGGTCCACCTGTGGTGATTGTCCATGGCTTTGCTGGATCGCGCCAGATGATGCTCAGCTATGCCAGCGCCTTGGCCCAAGGCGGCTACACTATCTACAGCTTTGATTTCGAAGGCCATGGCCGCCACCCCGACCCCATGCGCGGCGATGTCACCGCCATTGAGGGCACCACCACGCGGCTCGTGGATCAAACCATCGGCATTGTCGATATGGCATCTGACGGGCAGACGCCCGTTGCCCTGCTGGGGCATTCCATGGCCACCGATGTGCTGGTCCGCGTGGCCCGACAAAAGGACGCGGTTGGCCCTATCGTCTTGCTGTCGGCCTTTTCCCAAGCGATCGACGCCACCCAACCGGATGATATGCTGTTGATCACCGGGGCATGGGAAGGCGGGCTGGCCGAATTTGCCGAGGACGCCCTGCAAATGACCGACCCGGACGCCGTGCTTGGCGACACCGTTGAGGATGGGGATCTGCGCCGCAAGGCCATCCTCGCCCCCAATGTGGAACACGTCGCCATTCTCCATTCTCGCGTGGGCCTGACCGAGGCCGAGGACTGGCTCAACACCTTTTACGACCGCACACGCACGCAACACGTGGCCATTCAAACCGGCTGGCCGCTGATTGCTTTGCTCTTCGCACTGACCGTGCTTTTCCGCCCTGTCATGCAGATTTACCCGCCTGCGGATGTGGCCGTGCCCTGGCTCAACCCTTTTGGCTTTGCCATTACGGCGATTGTCCCGGCCATTCTGACCCCACTGCTGGCCTATCCGTTTGAACTCAATTTCCTGCCCGTTCTGGTGGCTGACTACCTTGCGCTCCATCTGGCTATTTTCGGGCTCTTGCAACTGGGTTTGCTTGTCTGGCTCAAGGGTCGACTAAGCCGGCCCGATCTGACAGCCGCCGCGATTTTGGCAGCTTGGGCGGTTTTGATTTTTGGCACGGCACTGGACCGTTACGGCGCAAATTTCTGGCCCGCAGAGGGGCGGCTGAGCCTCATCGCTGCGCTCTGCCTTGGGGCCATCCCCTTCATGATCGCGGACAGCTTTTTCGCCCATGGTGCACCGTTTTGGCAGCGCATTCTAAGTCGCTTGGCGTTCTTTGCCTCGCTCGGCGCGGCCGTGGCACTGGATTTCGAAGGGCTGTTCTTCCTCTTGATGATCGCGCCGGTCTTGGTGCTGTTCTATTTCACTTTCGGCGTCATGGGCCGCATCACGGCCAAGATCGCGGGGCCGTCGGCGGCGGGACTTGGTCTTGGCGTGGCACTCGCCTGGGCGCTGGGCGTCAGCTTTCCATTGTTTGCGGCAGGGGGCCCATGATGATCCTCGGCGTCGGCACCGATCTGGCCAATATCGACCGTATCGCAGGTGTGCTCAACCGTTTCGGAGACCGCTTTCGCAACCGCGTTTTCACGGACCGCGAACAAAACAAAGCCGAACGGCGCAAGGATGTGGCAGGCACCTATGCCAAGCGCTGGGCGGCGAAGGAGGCCTGCTCCAAGGCGCTGGGCACCGGCCTGCGCATGGGAATTTCCTGGAAAGACATGGCCGTCAGCAACCTTGAGACCGGCCAGCCCGTCATGCATGTCACCGGCTGGGCCGCCGAACGGCTGGCAGAAATGACGCCTGCGGGCCATGAGGCGATCATTCACGTATCGTTGACCGATGATCACCCCTGGGCGCAGGCCTTTGTCCTCATTGAGGCCAGACCCAAAGCTTGACACCCAAGCGCCATCCGCCCAAGAGGGGCAAGGTTTTAAGAAGCGGAGCAGGCCATGACCAATGAGGAGAAATCATCAGGCATCTGGGATACGATCAAAACAGTGTTCTGGGCGCTGGTGATCGCGCTGATCTTCCGCACGCTGTTCTTTCAACCCTTCTGGATTCCGTCGGGTTCGATGAAAGACACGCTGCTGATCGGTGATTTCCTCTTCGTGAACAAGATGGCCTATGGGTATTCCTACGCGTCCTGCCCCAATATCGCCCCGCTTGGCATTGATGCGCAGAAAATCTGCGGCTTTCTCGACAATGACAACACCCGCCTTTTGGGTGGTACGCCGGAACGCGGCGACATCATCGTCTTTCGCCACCCGACCAACGGCACGGATTTCATCAAACGCCTGATCGGCTTGCCCGGTGACAAGGTGCAGGTGCAGAACGGTGTCTTGTCCATCAACGGCACAGCCGTGGGCATCGAAGAGGCGGGCAATTTTGTGGAAATCAAAGACACCCAAGGCCCGTTGCGCAACCTGCCGCGCTGTGAAAATGGCCCGGTGGGTATTGGTGCGGCTTGTGAGAAATCGCGCCAGATCGAAACCCTGCCGGGCGGGCATTCCCACAACATTCTCAACATCGCCAACATGCCGTCCGACAACACGCGGGTCTACAATGTGCCCCCCGGGCATTACTTCTTCATGGGCGACAACCGCGACAATTCCACCGACAGCCGCGTGCCCGATCGTGCAGGCGGGGTGGGTTTTGTGCCCTATGAGAACCTCATCGGTCGCGCGGATCGGGTGATCTTTTCGTCGGCGGGCCGGTCCATGCTGTTTTTCTGGACATGGCGCGGAGACCGCTTCTTTGAGAAGCTCGAATGAAGCTATCGGCGGAGCTGAGGGAGTTTGAGGCCCGGCTGGGCTATTCCTTTGAAAAGCCTGAGCGTTTGGTGCGGGCCGTGACCCATGCGTCGATGTCTTCGCCCAACCGCGACGACAATCAGCGGCTTGAATTTCTGGGCGACCGAGTACTGGGCCTCGTGATGGCTGAGGCGCTGCTGGATCAGGACAAGGGCGCGCAAGAAGGCCAGCTGGCCCCCCGTTTCAACGCGCTTGTGCGCAAAGAGGCCTGCGCCGATGTGGCGCGTGACATTGATCTGGGCAAGGTGCTGAAACTCGGCCGGTCAGAAATGTTGTCAGGCGGTCGGCGCAAGCAAGCCTTGCTGGGTGATGCGATGGAGGCCGTGATTGCCGCTGTCTATCGCGATGGCGGATTTGAAGCCGCGCGCGACATGGTGATCCGGCTTTGGGGGCCTCGCGTGCGGCAGGTCGAAGATGACGCACGCGATGCCAAGACCGCGTTGCAGGAATGGGCGCAGGCGCGCGGGTTGTCCCCGCCCCAATACGTGGAGCTGTCCCGCGACGGCCCCGACCATGCCCCGCAATTCACCATTGAAGCCCGCCTTGAAAGCGGAGAGGGAAGCCAGGCCAAAGCAGGGTCCAAACGGCAGGCCGAACAGGCCGCGGCGGGTGCCCTTCTTGAACTGGTTCAGGACAAGTAAGAGACGTTTTATGACTGAAGGTACAGACACACGCGCCGGTTTCATCGCCCTGATCGGGGA
>JBCCAJ010000294.1:0-4262 GCA_039814845.1 Pseudomonadota bacterium
CCCGCAGACAACCGCGCGCATGTGTTCGGCCTTTGAGACGTGGAAACGCTATGACGCCGACCGGCAAGCCCTGATCGCAGCGCAGCTGGACCGTATCCTATCAATGGAGGGGCTGAGCCGCGACACGAGAGAGATGGTCAGCCGCATAAAAGACGCCTGATCACCGACGGCCGGGCCTACTCGCTCACCAAAACCAGATTTGGCCGCGCCTTGGGCCTGCGCTTGAGCGCGTGTTGCGGCCCGCCTTCCGGTCGCACACGGGGGCGAACGGCGGACAGCGGCGTGCAATAGCTCTGCTCGCGGGTCCAGGCTTGCATGTCACCGCGCTTGCGGCTGCTCACCAGCGGCCCCCAATCCGCGGCCACCCCACGCCCGCGTCTTGACACCACGCCATCGCGCAGCACCGTCACCGCCATGATCCGCACACCGCAGCTCAGGTTCGACGGCCCATGCTTCAACGCTGCCCCACTGCGCGCGCGACAGCCATAGCCCCGCGCCGTGGCTGGCAGGATCTGCAAAAGCCCATACCAACGACCGCCACCGCCCACGACTTGCTGCCGATAGGTGCTTTCATGCTTGGCCAGCCGTGACAGGAAACCGACCCAGAAGGCCCTGCGCGCGTCCTCGGACGCGTTTGGATAGGCCGGGCACCAATCGCCGATATCGGCGGGAATCAACTCCACCAACGGGGCGCCATGACTTTTGAGAGCGGAAATGACGCTGCGCGTCCAAAGGTCTGTCCCGGACAGATGGGCCCAACTGGTGTGCGGAATCCCGCCAGCGCGGATCGGCGGCTTTATGCCGGTGTCAGGATCGTCTTGCGCGACCACGGGTGCAGAAAAAACAAACAAAATCAAAAAGATCACCAAAAATTTGGGCAAATTCGCAATCAATTTGGTGCAATATGTTCGACCTGTCTGTCGCATGAATTCCCCGGCTTCTCCTCCGCGCTGCCCCATTTTTGGCCGATTGATCCGGCAAGTCGAACGGGCAGAACCAGATCGGACCAAGTATGTTCAAATCGCGTAGCCAGTCAAAGCCTTCCCCACAGGGTGCCCGCAGTAAGTCGCAATATGCCAAGGAGGCGGAACAAAATCCCATCTCCAAACTGCGTCGGATCATGACCAAACCGGTCATCACCAAACCGGTTGCCTCCGGATCCAAATCGAAGGCTATGTCAGAAAAAGATATCGATGCGCTGAGCAAACGAGTGATCTTGCCCACCCTGCCCGTTTCAGATGAGGAAATGGCCCGGGCCACCCATCAGGACCGTGGTCAGAAACTGGCTCGACAAGACCGTTGGGGCGATCTGGCTGAAAAGATCCGCTATGCCGACAAAACGCGCTTGGCCACACCGGCGGGGGAAACGGCCTCATTGCTTTTGGCCTATGGTGCGCGCAGTGACGTGGTCTCTGCCGCCGAAGACGCGCTGCACGATGGCTCACACCCTGATCCGGTCGGTATTGACGCACTGGAAGATGTGCTTTTGGAAGAAGATGACACTTATGCCAGCGCCCTGGTCGTGGCATTGGCCCATCTTGATATTGCGTGGGCCTGGCACTGCATCCGATTTGACAGAGAACCGCACGAGGCTTTGACCCGGGCGCAACACCATCTAAACCGCGCCGAGGAGATCCTGGCGCCATTTGACGGCCAAGCGCTGAACGCACCATCCATACTGGCGGCGCAATGTGCCCTTGGGGCCACCCATGAAAAGCGCGATCTGATGCTGGGCGAAGATTATGCCAAGCTGATCGCGCTTGATCCCGATGGGCACAGCCATATGCGCGCGCTCGGGCGCTACATGGCGCGCCTGTTGCACCGCCACCCCAATGCGCTGGAGGTGGCCGCCCGCAAAACCGCATCTCAAACGGATGCCCATTGGCAAGCTGGCGGCTACGCTTGGGTTTATCTCGATGCGCTGATGTCTGAACCCGCAGCGATCACGCTTCTGGACCCTGAGCTTTTCATTGAGGGCATGGAAAACATCATCCACCGCCATAAAGATCAGCACATCATCAACCAGTTTGCAGCGTTCTGTGCCATCGCGATGGCCCCGAAACCCGTAGATCAGGACACGGCCGCGAACGCGGCAAATCGTCTGCAACTGCATGAATGCCTAGATTGGTTGGTGACCGATCATCTGCACGAATTGCACCCTCTGATCTGGTCCCAGACCCTGTTGGCCCCGGCTCAGGTGCCTGCACTGCCCTCTCGCCGGGCCCTGGTGGTCAAGGGGCGGCAAACCGCGCTGCGCATCATCGCCACGCGCTTTGCTGAAGAGATCGCCGATGGCAGCTCTCTGGGCTTTTCACCCCACGGCATGTACCGCCTGCCCGCAATCTGACATCAGCGCAATTTTTCGGTCGGCAAGCCGCCGGATTTAGGGTTAACTGCGCGGGAATTGGAACCAAGCCAGCACGCTTAGATGCGCAGGCCAGGTGTCTGATCAGACACGTCAAAAGGCTGCCTCATGCTGGAACTCGACCATCTTATCATTTCGACCACCAACATCGACACGGGCGCGGCAGAGATTTCCAAAAAACTCGGCGCCCCTTTGGAGGATGGCGGCAAACACACCAGCTTTGCCACCCATAGTCGCCTGCTGTCTCTCGGCCCGGATGCTTATCTAGAAGTGATCGCCACCGATCCGGGCGGCAAACCACCCCGGCGCGCGCGATGGTTCGGGCTTGATCATTTTGACGGCGCCACGCGGCTCACCAATTGGGTGGTCCGCGCCAAAGACCTGTCGAACCTGATGTCCATGGGCGCCGCCGGCCCCGGCACGCCCGTGGCGACCAGCCGGGATGGCATGCGCTGGACCATGGTGGTGCCCGATGACGGGCAACTGCCACTGAACGGCATCGCGCCCGCGCTGATGGAATGGCGGGGGGACAAACATCCCTGTCAGGTTCTCCCAGATCACGGCCTGCGCCTCACCGCACTGCGCCTCGCCCATCCCGGTGTGAACCAAGGCTACTTACCCGATGATCCACGGGTGGAGACGGTAAAAGGCGACTACGCGATCAGCGCGACATTCGACACGCCTTTGGGGCCGGTCACGCTTTAGCAAAATCGCTGCTTCTTTTTGCTGAAAATATCCTGGGGGAGCGCGAGGGGGCAAAGCCCCCTCGTTCCTCTTAATTCAACGGTCACTCAGGCGCAGAGGGCTCAAAAATCCAAGGTTGCTGACCGGTCATGCGGGCCTCAAAGGCCTCGATGTGATCAACCTTCTCCATCGTCAGCCCGATATCGTCGAGCCCTTGCAACAAACAGCTGCGCCGGAATTCTTCCACTTCAAAGGGGATCTCCTGACCGTCCGAGGTGGTGATCACGCATTCCTCCAGATCCACGGTCATGATCGCATTGGCGCCCCGCTCGGCATCCTCCATCAGGATGTCCACTTGGTCCTGCGGCAACACGATGGGCAGGATGCCGTTCTTGAAGCAATTATTGAAAAAGATGTCGGCAAAAGATGTGGACACGACCACCTGAATGCCAAAATCCTTGATCGCCCAGGGAGCATGTTCGCGACTTGATCCGCAGCCAAAGTTATCCCCCGCGATCAGGATCTTGGCATCGCGATAGGCGGGCTTGTTCAGCACGAAATCCGCGATTTCATTGCCATCCGCATCAAAGCGCATCTCATCAAAAAGGTTCACGCCAAGGCCAGACCGTTTGATCGTCTTCAGGAATTGCTTGGGAATGATCATATCGGTGTCAATATTGATCAGCGGCATGGGGGCCGCCACACCGGAAACCTTGATGAGCTTGTCCATTCTTAACCTCACGCGTGGATTTAAGACTGATTTAGACAAAACGGCCCAGATTGCCAAGCGGGCCCTCTTGCCGGGGCTTGACCCGTAACCTAGAACCACCCGTGAAACCTGACCGGAGCAAGCCCATGCTGGACCTGACCTATGAAACGCCCAAGCCCAAGGTAATCGCGGGCGCAAAGCACGATTGGGAACTGGTGATCGGGATGGAGGTGCACGCCCAGGTGGCCTCCAACGCAAAACTCTTTTCAGGGGCATCAACGGCCTTCGGGGCGGAGCCGAATTCCAACGTCTCTTTCGTGGATGCCGCCATGCCCGGCATGTTGCCGGTGATCAATGAATATTGCGTGGAGCAGGCGGTGCGCACGGGGCTGGGGCTGAAGGCGCAGATCAATCTGTGGTCGGCCTTTGACCGGAAGAATTATTTCTACCCTGACCTGCCGCAGGGCTACCAGATCTCGCAGCTCTACCATCCGATCGTGGGCG
>JBCCAJ010000393.1:0-3224 GCA_039814845.1 Pseudomonadota bacterium
GAACCACGAGGACCTGCAGGCAGACGAGACCATGATCTCAAACGGGTCCTGCACCACCAACTGTCTGGCCCCCGTCGCCAAGGTTCTGCACGAAGGCATTGGCATCGAGAGCGGCATCATGACGACGATCCACGCTTATACGGGCGACCAACCCACGCTGGATCGTCGCCACAAGGATCTCTACCGCGCGCGCGCGGCTGCGATGTCGATGATCCCCACCTCCACGGGGGCTGCGAAGGCTTTGGGTGAGGTGCTGCCCGATCTCAAGGGCAAGCTTGATGGTTCCGCGATCCGCGTGCCCACGCCGAATGTGTCCGCCGTTGACCTGACATTCGTGGCCAAGAAGGATGTGACAGCCGATGACGTCAACGCCGTCGTGGCCGAGGCCGCAGCCGGGGCGCTGAAGGGCGTTTTGGGCTACGATCCCGAACCAAAGGTGAGCGTTGATTTCAACCACACCGAGGAAAGTTCCATCTTCGCGCCGGCGCAAACGCGCGTCACCGGCGGGCGGTTGGTTCGGGTGCTTGCCTGGTATGACAATGAATGGGGCTTTTCCTGCCGGATGGCGGATGTGGCTGTGGAAATGGGCAAGCTTGGATAACGGGGCCGTGGTGGGTTTGAAACCCACCCTACCCTTCAAACACAAAAAACCCCGCCAATCCGGCGGGGTTTTTCTTTTCCGGATTAACCGGGTTTAGTCTTCGGCGTCGACCGCGTCTTCTTCTGCCACGCGGGCACGGTCTGCGGCACCTTTGGCATCCACATCGCGGTCCACCAATTCGATGATCGCCATCGGCGCCATGTCACCGTAGCGGAACCCCGCCTTCAGCACGCGGGTGTAGCCGCCAGAGCGTTCGGCATAGCGCGGGCCCAGCACGTCGAAAAGCTTGGCCACATGCATGTCCTGCTTCAGTTGCGACGCCGCCTGACGGCGCGCGTGCAGATCGCCGCGCTTGCCCAGTGTGATCAGCTTTTCAATGACGCGCTTAAGCTCTTTGGCTTTCGGCAGCGTGGTCTTGATCTGTTCGTGTTCAATGAGGGAGCCAGCCATATTCGCCCACAACGCCTTGCGGTGCTCATGGGTGCGATTCAGGCGGCGGTAGCCTCTTGCATGACGCATTTTCGTTCTCCTTACGGTTTTTGCTTTGTCCGGCGGTCTGATGCGTGTCAGCCGCTCTCCTTGGGGCGGGATTGCCCAAGGTGATTTCACCATGAAATCACCGTTGGCCGTCAGGTGATCGCATTTTCGACCACCCTCAGGCCGCGATTAGAATTGATCTTCGAACTTCTTGGCCAGATCCTCGATATTGTCCGGCGGCCAGTCTTCGACATCCATACCCAGATGCAAGCCCATGCCAGACAGCACTTCCTTGATTTCATTCAAGGATTTGCGGCCAAAGTTCGGCGTGCGCAGCATCTCTGCTTCGGTCTTCTGGATCAGATCACCAATGTAGACGATGTTGTCGTTCTTGAGGCAGTTGGCAGACCGCACCGACAGCTCCAGCTCATCCACTTTCTTGAGCAGCAGCGGGTTGAATTCCAGACCGTCGTCTTCGTCCTGACGGCCAGCGGCCTCAGGCTCTTCGAAGTTCACGAAGATGGACAGCTGATCCTGCAGAATGCGCGCGGCAAATGCCACGGCGTCATCCGGCGTGATGGAGCCATCGGTTTCGACCTTCATGGTCAGTTTGTCATAGTCCAGAACCTGACCTTCCCGCGTCGGCTGCACGTCGTAAGACACGCGCGTCACCGGCGAGTAGATCGCATCGACCGGGATGAGGCCGATGGGCGCGTCTTCCGGCTTGTTCTTGTCGGCGGCCACATAGCCTTTGCCGGTGTTGACGGTCAGTTCCATGAACAGATCCGCGCCGTCATCGAGGTGACAGATCACATGTTCCTTGTTCAGGATCTCAATGCCTGCACTGTCGGAGATGTCACCGGCAGTCACAACGCCCGGACCCTTCGCAGAGATAGACAGGCGCTTGGGCCCTTCCACTTCCATGCGCAGGGCCACGCCCTTTAGGTTCAAAACAACGTCAGTGACGTCTTCGCGCACACCGGCGACAGAGGAAAATTCATGCAGCACATTGTCGATCTGCACCGATGTGATCGCGCCACCCTGCAGCGAGGACAGCAGGACGCGCCGCAGCGCGTTGCCCATGGTCAGACCAAAACCGCGTTCCAGCGGTTCTGCCACGACCGTGGCCTGACGCAGCGGGTCATTGCCCGGCTTGACGTCCAATTGTGTTGGTTTGATGAGCTCAGCCCAGTTCTTGTGGATCATGCTTGCCTCCATTCCAGTTCTCTGCCCGATGTCCAAAGGCCTTGAGAACGCCCGAGGTTAAAAAATGCGGATTGGGGCCGTGCGGAAACACCCGGCCCCAAAAGACTTCCAAAATTAGACGCGGCGACGCTTCGGCGGGCGGCAGCCATTATGCGCAATTGGCGTGACGTCGCGGATAGACGTGATGTTGAACCCTACAGCCGCCAGCGCACGCAATGCGCTTTCACGACCGGAACCCGGGCCCTGCACTTCTACTTCCAGCGTCTTCATGCCGTGCTCTTGCGCCTTGCGGCCTGCATCTTCGGCGGCCAACTGAGCGGCATAAGGCGTCGACTTGCGCGAGCCTTTGAACCCCATTGTACCGGCCGACGACCAGGCAATCGCATTGCCCTGCACATCGGAAATCAGAATCTTGGTGTTGTTAAATGTCGAATTCACATGCGCCACGCCAGTGGCGATGTTCTTTGAAACCTTACGTTTCTTACGAGTATCACGTGCCATCTGTCGCGCCCCTTATTTCTTCTTGCCAGCGATGGCTTTCGCCGGGCCCTTGCGGGTGCGTGCGTTGGTGTGCGTGCGCTGACCGCGAACCGGCAGGTTGCGGCGGTGACGCAGGCCACGGTAGCAACCCAGATCCATCAAGCGCTTGACGTTCATCTGCACTTCGCGGCGCAGGTCGCCTTCGACCGTGTAGTTGGCATCAATGTGCTCACGAACCTTCAGCAGGTCCGCATCCGACAGTTCATTGACGCGGCGGGTCTGGTCGATGCCAGCCGCTTCGCAGATTTCGCGGGCCGAAGTATGGCCAATTCCAGTGATATAAGTGAGGGCGATCGGGACCCGTTTGTTGGTCGGGATATTAACGCCGGCGATACGTGCCACGTGTCTTGTCCTTTCGTTGCGGTTCCGTAGCTCCAGAACCTTTTTTCACAACGTTGGC
>JBCCAJ010000130.1:0-7051 GCA_039814845.1 Pseudomonadota bacterium
ACATCCGTGGCAACGCAAACCTGCGCACGATTGTCGCGCAGCGCCTGCATGGCATTGTTGCGCTCTGCCTGACTTAGCTCCCCGGACAATGACACGACGGATTGCCCCCGATTGGACAGTTTTGCCGCCAAGCGGGCGACCATCGTCCGGGTGTTTGCGAACACAATGGCCGTCGGGACATCGTGATACCTTAGCAGATTTATGATCGCCTTTTCGATATCCGACGGGGCGACATTCAAAGCCTGATAGGCAATATCCGTGTGCTGTGCCGCAGCACTGCCAACCTTGAGGCGTTGCGCATCCGCGTTCTGATAGGTCTGCGCGAGCTTTGCGATCCCACCCGGAACCGTGGCCGAAAACATCAGCGTCCGACGGTTTTGGGGCGTCTGATCAAGGATGTATTCAAGATCGTCGGAAAACCCCATATCCAGCATCTCATCCGCCTCATCGAGGACGACCGTCCGCAGATCGCCCAAGTCGATTACGCCCCGCATGATATGATCGCGAAGCCGCCCCGGCGTTGCGACAACCACATGGGCGCCACGCTCCAATGCGCGGCGTTCGGTGCGCTGATCCTTGCCACCGACGGCCGACGCGGTCACAATGCCTGCCTTGGCAAAAAGCCAGTCGAATTCTCGGCGAACCTGCAAGGCCAGTTCGCGCGTAGGTGCAATCACAACGGCCAGCGGCGCGGCAGGTCGGTCGAAACGCCCATCTGCATCAAGAACGTCCGCCGCCATGGCAAGACCAAACCCAACGGTTTTGCCGGATCCTGTTTGCGCCGAGACCAGCAGATCTGTTCCCACCAGTGCCTCGTCTGTTACGGCCACTTGTACCGCCGTCAGCTCTTTGTAACCCCGCTCAGAGAGGGCCGCAGACAGTGTCTTCGGAAGTCCTGGAAAATCTAGCATTGGCCACCAAGCTTAGGGAAAGACGCCTCGCATAGTGGCTTTCGGTTCGGAAGTATAGGCCGTATCGCGCGAGGCCAGAACAAACGTCTGCTGAGCGGGCTGCAGACGCTGCATGTCGTGCCCTCAATCTAAGGTCTGCTTTGAACCATCGAAGGTGCAACAGCTTCAAAATCAACAGAGAGCGCGTGTTACCCACTTGCGAGAACGCATTGATCGTTTAAGAACATTGCGAACGACAACGAGAAATGCAGGCATATGTCCTATCTTACAGACCCTTCTGAGGCACAATCTGAAGTTCGGGATGCGAGAGACTGGGTCCGGATACTTGCTGAATACCGTGAACCGAGCCGCTGGCGCAGCTTAACCGAACTGGCCATCACCATCGTTCCATTTGTGGTGCTTTGGGCCCTCGCATGGTGGGCACTGTCATATAGTTACATGCTGGCATTCGTGATTTCGCTCATCAATGCGGCTTTCCTTCTGCGCCTCTTTGCCATTCAGCATGATTGTGGCCACGGCGCCTTTTTTAAGAACCGCGATGCCAGCGACTGGCTTGGGCGCGTGATCGGTGTTCTCACGTTGACACCATATGACGTTTGGCGGCGCTCACATTCCATGCACCACAGCTCATCCGGCAACCTGGGCCGGCGTGGCATGGGCGATATCAGAACTCTTACCGTGGAAGAATATCGCGACCTCTCGACATGGGGTCGCCTGATGTATCGGCTGTACCGTCACCCGATCATTCTGTTCGGCCTCGGACCAGGCTATCTGTTCCTACTTCAAAACAGACTGCCCCTTGGCTTCATGGCAAAAGGTAAATTCTGGCTCAGTGCGATGTCGACCAATGCCGGGATATTCGCGGCGCTGGCTGTGATCATTTATTTTGGCGGCCTGATGCCAATTTTGTTGATCTTCTTGCCGTCCACCCTGCTGGCTGCCACGGCCGGGGTCTGGTTGTTTTATGTGCAGCACCAATTTGAAACCACGCATTGGGAAGAAAACGAAGATTGGCAACTTCACGAGGCCGCCTTGCACGGAAGCTCGCACTACGTTCTGCCTTCGGTGTTGCGTTGGTTTACTGCCAATATCGGCGTTCACCACGTTCATCACCTTTACAGCCGTATACCGTTTTATCGATTGCCAGATGTCCTACGCGATCATAGTGCACTGGCAGACGCCAACCGTATGACGATCCGCGAAAGCCTTGCCAACGCCCGACTGCATCTTTGGGATGAAAAGTCGAAAAAGCTCCTCTCTTTTTCGGAATCGCGCGCCCACTATTGATCGTTGCAGCGCATCGTGGCTTTAGGCCCATGGCCCAGGATATCGTGTGTAGAACCAAGGCCCGCCGCGTGCCGCAACGCAACATGATGAATGGCTGGATGGGCCGCCTCTGTAGACGGCCCTGAAGCGCTAGATTTCAATGGCTTCGGCAATCGCCAATGCGTCTGTGGCTCAACGCCAAGGTATCTGACGGTGCTTTCCATTTTCGTGTGGCCAAGATTCAGTTGCACAGCTCGAAGGTTGCCCGATGCTCGCCACGCTCGAAGGCCGGATTTGCCCTCCGGTTTCCGGCCGAAGTCAATTACAGTGATGCGACGGGCGATCAGAGTGTCGCCCTTCGCCAGAAGGTGCGACATGTGTCAGCTATGCGTCCGCGATTTTTCAGGATCATGGACGGGGCTTGAAGTGATTGTGGCCGTTGTTTCCAACCGTTCGCCCGAAACCATTAGAGAGGTTCCCAGGGGCAGACCGGGTTGCACATGGGCCAGTGCCAGAGATTTGCCCATACGGTGCGAATAGCAGGGGCTGTTGATGGTGCCGACGTTCTGACCGTCCAACATCAGGGTTTCACCGCCGTCGACCATGTCCGGATGGTCGATATCGAGGCAGACGTTCTTGACCTTCTCCGCACCTTTCGAAGCCATGACCGCCGACTTGCCGCGGAAATCACCCTTGGCGCTGCTCACCGTGAAGCCCAGACCAACCTCCCAGGGAGTGTTGTCCTCATTCATGTCGTAGCCGTAGAACAGCAGGCCCGCTTCGATCCGCACCTTGTCGAGCGCAGTGAAGGAACAGGGCATGACACCTGCTTCGACCAGTTTGTCCCAGATATCGGTGATCACTGACCCATCGGCAAAAACTTCGTAGCCGCGTTCGCCAGAGTATCCGGTGCGTGAAATCCGGCAGGAGTGGCCGAAGAGCGTTATTGGCGCGTGTTCGAAATAGGCCAGAGTGTTGAGGTCGATATCCGTATGCGCGTTGAGAATGTCCAGCGATGCAGGTCCCTGCACCGATAGGTCATGCAGATCATCGGTGAACTGCACTTGAACATCGCGCCCCGTCGCCGACTCCTGCAAAAGCGCCATTGTATCGCCCGAACCGTGCACGATCATCCACTCATCACCGCCGTTGTTCGACACGATCGCATCATCGGCGATCCCGCCCTGTTTGGTTAGAACACACAGGTAAGCCGCCTTTCCCGGCGTGACCTTGGAAAGATCGCGTGTGGTCACGTGATCGAGAACCGCCTGCGCGTCAGGCCCACGCACGAACACCTTCTTCAAGGGCGACATATCGAACATGCCCGCGCGCTCTCGGACCGCGTCGTGTTCGTCGTTGGGGTCGGTGTTGTAGGTCCAGGCCGTTCCCATCCCATTCCAATCTTCCAGGCCAGAGCCAAGTGCGGTGTGGCGGGAGGCAAGGGCAGATGTGCGGCTTAGTTCTTCGGTCATGTGTGTTCCTTTCTAGTACCATTCGTCCGGCATCTGCGCCTTGCGCTCCGACACGAAGTCTTCGAGCGCGCCTTGGATGCCGGGTTTCATTTCAGGTTGTTGATAGTCGTTCAGCATCTGATGCCACCGGGCGGTGGCGCGTTGATCTGCGGTGAGTGCGCCATTTTCAGACCAGGTTTCGTACGGTCCGGCGTCAGAAATCTGGGGTTCAAAATTCGCCGTCGTGTAGTGGCGCAGCGTGTGACTGGTCGACAGGAAATTCTCGCCCGGGCCGGTTTCGAAATAGGCGTCCCTGCCAAAGGCCTCGTCATCGGTATCGAAACCCCGCAAGAGTTTCAGCATGGCACCGCAATGATCGAGGTCCAGGATGAATTTTTCATAAGACATCACCAACCCACCTTCGAGCCACCCCGCCGCATGCCAGACCTGATGCGCACCGGACAGCAGCGTGGACCACATCGCGCCCGTGCTGTCTTGCATGGCCTGCCCGTCCGGTGCGTTGGAGGACGTGATCTGCCCACCGCCAGAGCGAACCGGCACGCCAAGCCTTCGCCCCAGTTGCGTCAGGGCCATTGTGGTCATGTTCGCCTCGGGCGATCCAAACGTCAGGGCGCCTGTCCGCAGGTTCATGCTGGAATGGAAGGACCCGAACACCACAGGGCAACCGGGCCGCACCAATTGTGTTAACGCGATGCCCACCATGGCTTCTGCCAGCGTTTGTGCCGCCACCGCCGCCGGGGAAAGCGGGCCCATAGCACCCGCGAAAATCGCTGGTGAGACACAGACACATTGGCCCGCCTCTGCGTAGATGCGCAGGGCCGAAGACATGGTGTGGTCATAGATCAGCGGCGAATTGGCATTGATATTGGCCTGCATCACCGCGTGTCGGTCCATGACGTCACCAAAGACAAGGCGCGCCATTTCGATACTGTCTCGCGCGCGCTCGGGCGCCGTAACTGAGCCCATGAAGGGCTTGGTCGAGAGGGTCAGATGCGCCAGCATCATGTCCAGATGCCGCTTGTTCACCGGAACATCTGTCGGCTCAACAACCGTGCCGCCAGAGTGGTGCAAGGCGGGGGCAATATAAGCCAGTTTCACGAAGTTCCGGAAATCCTCCAGCGTTGCATAGCGACGCCCCTTCGCCAGATCGCTGACAAAAGGAGAGCCATATCCTGGCATCAGCACGACGTTGTCGCCGCCAAGAATCACGCTCTTGGCCGGGTCGCAGGCATGCAACTGAAACTCAGCTGGGGCCGTATCGCACAGCGCGCGAACGTGACCCCGTTCAAACCTTACGCGTTCACCGTCAACCCGTGCGCCCGCCTGAGCGAAGAGATCCAGCGCCGTTTGGTCACCACGGAATTCGACACCGATCTTGTCCAATACCCAGTCGGCCTGATGTTCGATGCGGGCCAGTGCCGTGTCATCCAGCAAATCATAGGCAGGTATCTTGCGGCCCATGAACGGCGCGCTCTTCGTCGGCGCGTTATGGCGGGACAGACGGCCACGGCGCGCGCTGCTGCGGCGACCCTGAGGTGCTGACGTATCTGCAGTTGCGTTCAATGGTTCCAACGCCATCTCTTCTTTCCCGATCATGCACAAAGCATGATGTGCATAAAAAACTGCTTGGAAATGGAAATTTTTTGCCCCCAGCGTATAAAAAAATTATACGCTAAACCCATGGCGCCCCGTTTTCACCATCATGATCTGTTGAGGCTATTCGCCGAGATCGCTCGCCATGCCAGCTTTTCGACGGCGGCAGCGGCACTCAACATGACGAAAGGCGCTATCAGCTATCAGATCAAAACGCTTGAGGCCGATCTGGGATTGAACCTCTTCCAACGGACATCACGAGGCGTCACTCTCACCGGAGAAGGGCTGAAACTGTTGGCGATCTGCCAGACACGGTACGGCGAAATCGAAGCCGAAATTCAAGCGCTGAAAGGGGTCTCGACCCTGTCTCTGACAGTTGGTGTGTCGACCTATTTCGCCGCGCGCTGGCTTTCGCCGCGCCTGATGACCTTCATGCAAGGCCACCCGGATGTGCAGCTTCGCATTCAGCCGATGATCGAATTTTCCGCAGCTGAGATGCAGGGCGTGGATTTGGCGATCAGGTGGGGCAGCGGGAATTGGAAGGACGGCACAGTGACACCGTTCATGCCGATGCCATCCTTTCCGGTTGGCAATACCGATGTAGCGAAGCGGGTGGAACGGCTGGGGATCCGCGAGGCGGTCGCAGAGCTAACATTGCTGCGCGATCGCGAAGACAGCAACGCCTGGTCTGAGTGGTTGGAACGTGCGGGCCTCCCGCCGCAAGCGCGACGCGACGTGCTGATCGTACCTGATCCCAATGTGCGGGTTCAGGCTGTGATCAATGGCCAGGGCGTCGCTTTGATGGATGATCTGGCAAGCGATGAGCTGGTCGGAGGCAAGCTTCATCGGCTGTCGGATATCGCGCTGCCGGACTACGGCTATTTCATCGTCAGGCCAGATAGGGCTGCCGCACTGGAACCGGTAACGGTGTTCTCAGATTGGCTACTGGACGCAGCTTTAGCCCTCGACAAATCATTCGACTGAAAAATCATGCGGAGCTGCAGAGAGCTTGGGTTCAGCTTGATTGACCATCCGTCAAGTTCGCCTTTTCAAAATGCAGAATAATCCATGAAGTCTCCCCCAATGCGCTAGAAGACAACATGGTCCTTTGTTGGATGGCAACACCAAAGCGGACGTGGGACACTTGGGTGTCAGAGTGCGCTTTGTCCACACTTTGGACCTCTGGTCGCCAAAAATGCTTCAACTTGCTTGAATGGCTGCTTTGGCGAAGCTGCGATTTGAGCAATACCGGAGGAGTGTCCCAATTCCTTTGTCGCCCATCTGACGCATATTAAATTGGTTTTATGTTAACCCAATCTGTGCGTTCCATGCGTGTTTCGCTGTGGAGGACTGATGTTAGTGATCGGTGCCGGTCAGTATAACGATTGGTGTATGTGGGATGCGAGCTGAATGAGTGAATTCACCTACGGGTTTTCTCTGATCTCTGAATTGGCTCGTGCGTTGCGTTGCTCGGCGGTGCCGATCTTTCCCAGTCTAACGAAGGAAGGGCAAGAAGGCGGAGGTGACGACGTCAACTTTAGCCTTGGTGCAGTCTCAATGTTCTTGCAGTTCAAGTTGTCGGAACACCTGAAAACCAACAATGCCACGGAAGCAAAGCATCCAATCGGTTTGATTTCTGCCTCTTCAAGCCGTCCAGCACGATCCCGATCTTGTCGTCCGATGAAAACTGATTACGCCCGTCTCATCGATACGGCGTGTCCACTGCCGGGCTGCTATACGCGCGGTGCACCGCAGGCGTTTGACAACTGAGTGATCCTTGGCAAGTCTGCACCAGTCGGAGTTACATGG
>JBCCAJ010000177.1:0-5923 GCA_039814845.1 Pseudomonadota bacterium
GAATACGTGTATTTCAGCCGCCCGGACAGTGTCTTGGGCGGCAAATCCGTCTATGAGGTGCGGCGCAATATCGGCAAAGAACTGGCCCGGGAAGCCCCCGTCGAGGCCGATATGGTTTGCCCCGTACCCGACAGCGGCACGCCCGCCGCAATCGGTTACAGTCAGGAAAGCGGCATCCCCTTTGAGATGGGGATCATCCGCAATTCCTATGTGGGCCGGACGTTTATTGAGCCCACGGAACAGATTCGAAATATCGGCGTGAAGCTGAAGCTGAACGTCAACCGTGCGCTGATGAAGGGCAAACGGGTGATCTTGGTGGATGACAGCGTGGTGCGCGGAACGACCTCGCGCAAGATCAAGGACATGATCCTTGAGGCCGGTGCCGCAGAGGTCCATTTCCGCATCGCAAGCCCGCCGACCACATGGCCCTGTTTCTTCGGTGTCGACATGCCCACGCGCAAAGAGCTTCTGGCCGCCAACATGACGGTGGAAGAGATGCAGGCCTATATCGGCGTAGATAGCCTGCGGTTTGTGTCCATCGACGGGCTCTACCGCGCGTTGGGCATTCCTCAGGGCCGCGATGACAAGGCACCTGCCTATTATGATGCGGTCTTCACCGGGGATTACCCCATTGAACCCAAGGACATGCTGGAACAAGGGTTCGAGCTGAAAGAAGCGGCCGAGTAACACAGCGCCTTCGCTAGGCCCCGGTCTAGCGATCCCAGCTTCGGTTCAGCAGCGTTTTATCCCTTGGTTCCCGGACTCCATCCGAACGAAGCTCTTCAATTGCCATTTCGTCAGGCCCTCCCAGGGGCCTAGCGAAGGCGCGGCGGGCTAAAGCCCTTGATACCGCGCCGGGTGCACTTGGCGAAAAGGCGCGCATCGAAACCTGCGCCCCTTTTCCTTGGCAGGCTACCCACATATCTCAGCCCTTCTGCAACAACTGAGACTGCCCCAAATGACCCAAGACGACACGACCCCCCTCTCCTTCCCCACGTATCTGTCTTCCACCGAACGCGGCGTGCTGCCGATGAACCGCCCCTCCCTTCTGGGCACGTTCACTGGTCCCGAAGGCACCAAAGCGCTCGTGCGGCTGTCGGACGGAAAGATACAGGAGATGCGGGAGAGAGATTTTATCGGTCAGGCGCAGATAGTGGAGCTGGGCGACGGCCATCTCGACCTTAGCCTGATGGGCGAACGCCACCGCCTGACCATCCCCAAATCATAAAAAAAGCCGCCCCGAAACAGGGCGGCTTTCTCAATGTCTCAGAGGGTGGCTCAGCCCTTGCGCGCTTTCACCAGCTGCCAACCACCGGCGACAACCATCGCCGCGATCACGGCTTTGATCATGTCGCCCACCAGGAAGGGGGCCATCCAGCCGGCCCAAAGCTCCGGCGCGGTTTTGCCAAGAAACGCCGCAGGCCATGCCAGACCCGGCACGTAAAGTAGCACGGACACAATCGCGCCCACGATCAGCGTGGCGAACATGTTTTTCGTCCAACCGCGATCCGCCGCCAGACCAGCCAGCCATGCCATCGCAACAAAGCCATAAAGGAAACCCGCCGTCGCACCCGTCAGCGCGGGCAGCGATTGACCGTTGGAAAACACCGGAAAGCCCATCGCACCATAGGCCAGCCACGCCACCACCGTGGCCGCGGCAAGGCGCGATCCAAAGGTGAACCCGATAATCAGGATCGCCAGACCCTGCAGCGACATCGGCACGGGCCAGCCCACGCTCAACTGCGATACGATGGCCAGCGCGACAGAGCCCGCCAGCACCAGACCCGCTTTCTTTACAATCCCGTCATGCCCAATCAGGGCCTTGCTCAACACCATGTCGCTCATTGCGATCCCCTCGTTCGTGTTCCTTTGGCAGTCTTTTTCGCCCCCCGCGCCCCAGAGTCAAGAGAATGCGCTTGATTTCTGAGGGCGTCGGTGAAATCCCCTGCCCCCATGACAGAGAAGCTCGCACTCATCACAGGCGCATCACGTGGCCTTGGTGCCGCACTGGCCGAGGCGCTGGCGCCTGATTATCACATCGTCGCCGTGGGCCGCACAACAGGCGCCCTGGAAGAGATTGACGATCTGATCAACGCCAAGGGCGGCACAGCCACACTCGCACCCATGGATATCTGCGAACCCGCCGCGATGGCGCAGCTGTGCCGGTCCATTTTTGATCGCTGGGGCACGCTTGATCTGTGGTGTCACACGGCCATCCACGCAGCCCCCCTCGCGCCTGCAAATCACATTGATATGAAAGACTTCGGCAAGTCTGTTAAAGTGAATGTGGAAGCCACGGCCCAACTGATCACCTTCGTCGCCCCACTTCTTGGCACGGACGGACACGCGGTGTTTTTCGATGATGAACACGTGACCGACAAGTTCTTCGGCAGTTACGGCGCGTCGAAAGCCGCACAGATGACGCTCGCCCGCGCGTGGCAAGCCGAAACGGCGAAAACCGGCCCGCATGTGCATGTTGTGACGCCTCAGCCAATGCCCACCGCCACCCGAGCGCGGTTCTTTCCGGGCGAGGATCGCGATGCGCTGGAGTCTCCAAAGTCTGAGGCCGCCCGCCTTCTCAGCGAGCTCCAACAGAACTTCTGAAGCCGCGCCTTCGTCAGGCCCCGGTCTGGCGATCCCATTCTTAAGCCAGTGCGCTTTATCGCGACGTACCGCCGTATGGTCGAACGGCGCGCTGAGGTCACCAATTCGCCAGGCCCTGGGTGGGGCCTGACGAAGGCGCGGCGGGCCGTTGGCCCTTGATTCCGCGCCGGGCTCTGTCCAGTCAATCGCACAAAAGAAAAGCGGGGGGCACGAAGGCCCCCCGTTAAAGTTTCGCCACTCAAGCTCTGTTCATTTTACCGCCCGGTTTCTGCCTGCGGCCTGAGTGTCGTCAAGGGGCGAGCGCACCCGCCCCATGTCCTTTTATTTCGTCGGGGTCGAGGCGGCTGCGAGACCAAACCTCAAGACCCCTACGCATCCCCCTAAGGACGCGATCTCTATTGCCGTGCGATTTATTCCGAAAACCGGTTCCCACTTTTCGGATCGCACTCCTTAGCTACACCCGCTCGTTGCGCCGCAGGTGTTGCACTTCATGCAGGTGCCGTTGCGCACCAGCGTGTAGTTGCCGCATTCGCCGCAGGCCTCGCCTTCGTAGCCCTGCATCTTGGCCATGGAGGCGCGATCCACTGCCGCTGCCGACAGCGATGTGGCCCCTTTCAGCACCGTCTCTGTGGACGCCGTTTCAGGCACCAACGTCTGCAACGCCACTTCCGGGTCCGAGGTATCAAGCGCCGTGGCCCCCATACCCGCGCCACCGTTCAGCACGACCAACTCTTGTGGCAGCCGCTTGCGCAGGTAGCCTGTGGAGCTGATTTGCTTGAGCACTTCCAAGGACTTGGCCGCCGCATCTTCGGACATCTCCGAGATGTTGGAGACACCCTCTTCCTCACCGCGACCAATGTCGTCGAAGGTTGTGCCTTCGGGCTTCACATGGGCCAGATCGGTGCGATCGAGATAGCTCACCGCCAGTTCGCGGAAGATATAGTCGAGGATCGAGGTGGCATTCCGGATGCTGTCATTGCCCTGCACCATGCCCGAGGGTTCGAACTTGGTGAAGGTGAAGGCATCCACGAACTCTTCCAGCGGCACACCGTATTGCAGACCAACCGACACCGCGATGGCGAAGTTGTTCATCATCGCCCGGAAACCCGCGCCTTCCTTGTGCATGTCGATGAAGATCTCACCCAAGGACCCGTCCGAGTATTCACCCGTGCGCAGGTAGACCTTGTGCCCACCGACCATGGCCTTCTGGGTGTACCCCTTCCGGCGATCGGGCATCTTTTCGCGATGCGTCTTGGCGATTTCCTTGATGATCACCTTCTCGATGATCTTCTCGGCCAGCACCTCAGCCTTCTGTTGCGGGTTGCCGGTTTCCAGCACCTCTGCGGCGTCCTCATCATCTTCCACCAGCGCGGCGGCCAGCGGCTGAGACAGCTTGGAGCCGTCACGGTAGAGCGCATTGGCCTTCACCCCCAGCGACCAGGACTTTTCGTAGGCCTTCTGGCAATCCTCGATGGATGCGTCATTGGGCATGTTGATCGTTTTGGAGATCGCGCCGGAGATGAAGCTTTGCGCGGCGGCCATCATGGTAATGTGGCTGTCGACGCTCAGGAATCGCTTGCCCTTCTTGCCGCAGGGGTTGGCACAGTCGAAGACCACATAGTGCTCTTCTTTCAGGTGCGGTGCCCCTTCCAGCGTCATTGTCCCGCAGACATGATCGTTCGCGGCGTCGATATCGGCGCGGGAATAGCCCAGATGCGCCAGCATATCGAAGCTCGGATCGACAAGTTTTTCCGCCGGGATGCCAAGCACGCCGGTGCAGAATTCTTCGCCCAGCGTCCACTGGTTGAAGACAAAGCGGATATCAAACGCAGAGCCGACAGCGGCATCTACCTTCTTCAGCTCTTCCGGGCCAAAGCCGTGACCGGCCAGCGACGTGTGGTTGATGCCCGGCGCGTTGCCGATGGTGCCGTGGCCCACCGCGTAGCTGACAATCTCTTCGATATGGGCCGACCCATAGCCCAACGCGTCAAGCGCGGCAGGCACCGACTGGTTGATGATTTTGAAGTAACCACCCCCGGCCAGTTTCTTGAACTTCACCAGCGCGAAGTCAGGCTCAACCCCGGTCGTGTCGCAGTCCATGACCAGACCAATCGTGCCCGTGGGGGCCAGTACCGTGGCCTGCGCATTGCGGTAGCCGTGCGCCTCCCCCAGTTTCAGCGCCTCATCCCAGCTGGCCATGGCCAGATCGATCAGTTTCATGTCCGGGCAGTTGGCATGGTCGAGCGGCACCGGCGACACGGCGAGCGCCTCATAACCTTCCGTCGCGCCGTACGCCGCCGTGCGGTGGTTGCGGATGACGCGCAGCATGTGGTCTGCGTTGCGATCATAGACCGGGAACGCGCCAAGCTCGCCTGCGATCTCAGCAGACGTGGCGTAGGCCACGCCCGTCATAATCGCCGTCAGCGCACCGCAGAGCGACCGCCCTTCATCAGAGTCGTAGCCGTAGCCCATATTCATCAGCAACCCGCCGATATTGGCATAACCGAGGCCCAACGTCCGCGTGTCGTAACTGTTCTGCGCAATCTCCTTGGAGGGGAACTGCGCCATGAGAACAGAGATCTCCAGCGTCAGGGTCCAAAGCCGCGTGGCATGGACGTACTCATCGGCCTTGAACTGGCCATCCTCATAAAAAGTCAACAGGTTCATAGAGGCCAGGTTACAGGCCGTATCATCCAGGAACATGTATTCAGAACAAGGGTTTGAGCCGCGAATTTGACCTTCTTCCGGGCAGGTGTGCCAGGAGTTGATCGTGTCGTGGAACTGGATGCCGGGATCGGCACAGGCCCAGGCCGCGTGACCCACCTGTTCCCACAGATCGCGTGCCTTGATGGTCTTGGAAACCGACCCGTCGGTGCGGTTCAACAGCGCCCAGTCCTCATCATTTTCCACAGCCTTCAGGAAGGCATCGGTGACGCGGATAGAGTTGTTGGAGTTCTGACCTGAGACCGACGCATAGGCTTCCGAGTCCCAATCGGTATCGTAGGTCGGGAATTCGATGCTGTCATAACCCTGACGCGCATAATCCAGCACGCGCTTGATATAGGTCTCCGGGATCGACACGGATTTCGCCGCGCGGATCGCCGTTTTCAACGTCGCATTCTTGGCTGGATCGACCGCATCTTCCTGTGCACCATCCCACTCGCGGAGGGCGGCGAAGATGTCGTTCAATTTGGCTTCGTGCATTTTGGAGCCGGCGACGATGGAGGCGACTTTCTGCTCCTCCTTCACCTTCCAGCCCACGAACTCCTCAATGTCGGGGTGGTCGGCGTCGCAAATGACCATTTTGGCCGCGCGCCGC
>JBCCAJ010000062.1:0-10029 GCA_039814845.1 Pseudomonadota bacterium
TCGGCCTCACCCACGGCAAGGCGTTCGGCGGCGATCACATCTTCGACCAGATCATCGAGGTCCACACGAGCAAGCTGCGGCGCGGGTTCTTCGGCTTTGCCAAAGGCCAGTGTGCTTTCGCACAAGTGCACCGCGCGGGTGATGGAGTTCACTAGCTTCGGAGCCATGCGTTTGACGGCCGGGTCTTCGCTCATCTCGATGCGGTCGGTGAAAAGCTGCGCAGAGGTAAGGATGTTGCGCAGATCGTGGCTGACCTTGGCCACAGCGCCGCCCAACTGGGCCAGCCGTTCGCGTTGCCTGAGTGCCCCGGTCAACTGCGTTTGAAGCGACAAAAGCGCCTCTTCGGCTTCGCGCAGTTCCGTGACGCCCGCCGAGGGGGCAATACGATATCGGGCATCCTCAGGCGCATCAGCATAGGCGGCCATGGTGCCCACGACATGTTTGATCGGTTTCACCAGCAACGCGCGCACCGCCACGAACAGCAGCCCTGCCGTGACGATTGAGATGACGGCCGACAGGATCAGGATGCGCACCCCATAATCCAACATGGCATCACGCAGCTCAGAGGTCTCAAGCGTCACTTCGATCAGCAGCCCTCCCATCTGGCCAGGTTGGCCAATGACGCGGATCACTTCGCGTTCAGGCGTGATCAGCCGATTGAGGGCATCGCGAATAAGCTGCGTCGCAGAAGGGTCGCGCAAATCAAAGGTTTGGCTGATGGGCTCGGGCATGGGGGCCGACAGCATCAATTGCCGCGCTTCATCACGGCGCAGCACCACATTGAAGACGCCCGCATTCATCAGCAGCTCTTCACGCAGGTCCTCGCTGATGTCATCACTGGCCAAAAGGGCCAGCGACGCGATCTGAGATCGTTCCAGTTTGAGGTTCAGGAACTCTTCACGGTAACGGGCCACAGAGGGCACGAAAATCAGGATCTCGGCAATCATCACGAAGATCGCGGTGAGGACGAGGAACCGGCCGGAAAGTGTGCGAAGGAACTTCATTGCAAAATTGGGTTAGACCATTCTCTACGGCAGCCAGCGTTGCACCAGCCCCACGATCCGTTTGACCTTAGGGTTATCAAACAACCGCGGTGAGAAATAGGCCCCAGCGACGCGTTTGTTCACTTCGCCCAAGGTGGGGTAGGGGGCGACCATCGCGGCCACTTGGCTCATCTTCAGTTTGTTGGCCAGTGCCAACGCCCAGACGCCGATCAATTCGCCCGCCTGCGGCCCGGCGATAGAGGCACCGACGGGGCGGCCCTTGACGACCATGACCTTGATCAGCCCGCGGGTTTTGCGTTCCGCGATGGCGCGGTCATTGCCGGAGAACTCAAAGCGCGCAACCTCTAACGCATTTCCGTGGGCCTTGCGGGCCTCCGCCTCCGTCATGCCCACCTGGGCCAGTTCGGGATCGGTATAGGTGGCCCATGGGATGTGATCGGTGCGCTGCTTGGCGGGCAGACCAAAAAGCGCGGAGCGGATGATCACCCCGGCATGATACCCCGCCACATGGGTGAATTGCAGACCACCCGCGACGTCGCCGATAGCGTAGACGCGTTTGTTGGACGTCTTGAGTGACGCATCCACTTTGATGCCGCGTTTGGTCGTCTCAATGCCCGCTTTCTCCAGGTTCAACTTGTCGATATTGGATTTGCGGCCCACGGCCATCAGCAGGTGGGAGCCTTTGAAGCTGCGCCCGTCCTTGGTTTTGACAGTGATCGCCCCGGCCTTGCCGGTAATCTCTTCGGCCAACGCGTCTTCGGCGATCTCAATGCCTTCGGCGCGCAGGTTGTCGAGTACGACCGCCGCCATTTCAGGATCATCATTGCCAAGCGCCTTCGCGCCTTCGATTACGGTCACTTTTGAGCCGAGCCGCACGTGGGCCTGCGCCATTTCCATGCCGATGGGGCCACCGCCGATGATCAGCAGATGCTTGGGCTGTTCGCGCAGGTCAAAAAGCGTCTCATTGGTCTCATACGGCACGCCGTCGAGCCCCGGGATCGGCGGAACAAGAGGAGAGGACCCAGTGGCGATCACGATACGACGGGCTGTAATGACGTTATCGCCCGCCTGCACTTCGGTGGGGGAGATGAAGTGGCCAAACTCAGTGATGACATGCACGCCCAGGCCCACAAACCGTTCGACGCTGTCATGGGGCTCAATGGTGGCGATGACATCGTGCACGTGGTCCTTGGCGGCGGCATAGTCCACTTTCGGTTTCTGATCGGCGACGCCGTAAGGTTGGGCGTGGGTTTGATTGTAGGCGGCTTTGCCAGCCGCGATCAGCGCCTTGGAGGGGACACAACCGTAGTTCAGGCAATCCCCGCCCATTTTGTGGCCTTCCAGCAGAACCACCGAGGCCCCCATTTGCACGGCCCCCGCCGCCACGGACAGCCCGCCAGAGCCGGCGCCGATGACCAGCAGATCAGTCTTGATGCGTTCCATTGTCAGATGTCCTTTTTGCCGCGAAGGGCTTTGATCGCGATGGGAAGGGCCGCCAGCACGCAGAGCCCGAGGATCGGCCCGATCACCTGCGGTTCCCACAGGATCGACAGGTTGGGGCTTTCGCCGCGGTCGAAGACTTCTCCCAGGCCCACACCGATCCATGTGAAGACCAAAGCACCGGGGATGATGCCAAGGACAGTCGTGAAGGCGAAGTTGATGAACTTGACACCCACAAGTGCAGGCAGAAGGTTGGCCACGAAGAAAGGCACGGCCGGCACGAGGCGCAGCAGGAACAGCACGCTGATCTCGTTTTCACGCAGGCCGTCTTTGAGTTTCTTGAGATTGCCGTCGGAGGCATCCATCTTGGCCGCCAATGTACGCCCCAGACCGAACCGCGCGGCCAAGAAGATGGCACTTGCCCCGACAGAGGCCGCCAATACGTTGAACGTGGTGCCAAGCGCCAGACCAAAGAGAAACCCGCCCGTGACGGACGCCACCGCTGCACCCGGCAGGGAAAAGGCCACGATCACAATATAGATGCCGATAAAGGCCGCCGCGAGGCCCAGGAAGTTGCTGTCTCGGAAGGCCAGAAGTGCCTCACGATTGTCGCGCAGGGTTTCGAAGCTGAGGTAGTCCTTCAGGGTGAAGAACCCGACGATGGCCACAAGAATGATGATGGCCAATGGGGCGTGACGTAAAATCCCCGGTTTGGGTGGGGTTTGAGTGTTGTCCATGTCGCGCTCCGGTTTCTGGGTCATTGTGTATTGATCCATAGATGCGAAGATTTCGTGCTCAGTGCCAGTCCTCTCACGCGGGGGTGATCGCGGGTGAACGTGCCCCAAGGTAAATTGCGGGTCTTTTGGCGGTCTTGGGGTGTTTTGTAACATCTGCCCCGGGCCAAACCATGCGTTTTGTTGCAAAAGCGGTCAAAAGGGGCTTACGCGGGTTTGACTTGGGATAGGGCTGGCCTTATAGACCGGGCTTCATAACGAATGTCTCGGGTCATCGGGCGAATCCGCCCCAGTGTTGAAAGACGTGACCTGACAGAGCGGAGAGCGGATCAATGAAACGCACTTTTCAGCCTTCCAACCTGGTGCGCAAGCGCCGTCACGGGTTTCGCGCACGTATGGCCACCAAAGCCGGTCGCAAAATTCTGAACGCGCGTCGCGTCCGTGGTCGCAAATCGCTTAGCGCCTAAACGCTAGGCTTTTTGAGTTTAAGCACATGACACCGCCTGAGGCCTCCGCCACGTCGGAGAAGTCCCCTCAGGCGGTGCTTTGCGTTTTGACGCTAAAGAACCGCAGTGAATTTCTGGCGCTGAACCGCGGTCGACGGCAGGCCATGCCCGGGATGGTCGTGCAGGGCCGTGACAGGCGGGACGGGTCAGATACGGTGCGGGTGGGGTTCACCTGTTCCAAGAAAGTCGGCAATGCGGTGGCGCGCAACCGGGCCAAGAGACGACTGCGAGAGGTCGCGCGGCTTCAATTGCCGCAGCATGGCAGGGCAGGTTGGGACTATGCACTGATTGGGCGGGCAAATGCGACCGCCGAGACCTCATTTGAGGACCTGCGCGCGCAGTTTACCAAGGCCCTGCACAAACTACATGGTGCGATATGAGCCTGCTCGCCCGCATTTTCTCTTGGCCTGTAAAAGCCTATCGGCTGATCGGATCACCTTGGGTGGGGCATAATTGCCGGTATCACCCCACGTGCAGCGCCTATGCGTTGGAGGCCTTGGAAAAGCATGGTGCGTTCAAAGGTGGATGGCTGACGCTGAAACGGATTGGGCGCTGCAACCCCTGGGGTGGCCAGGGCTATGATCCGGTGCCTGACAAAGGCACCTGCGGGTGCAGGTCACAATGTTCCCTCGGCGAGGATGACACTGGGCGGTGACGTAATGGCGCTAAAGGGCCTGGTTCCGTTCCACGCAAATTCCCGAAACGCGATCTCGGCGATTTTGCGATGGCCCATTTCTGTCATAACCACATGTTGCGTGGCAGGAGAGGACAGTTCTCCGACCACAGAGTGAAACCCCGCATCACGGGCAATCGACGCGATGTCTTCGCGCAGATGGCGGTAAAGGCCCAACCCGCGGGCGTCTGGATGCGTAAGGGCCATATCTACTAAAAGCACCTCGCCCGGGCCAAACCGGCGATGGGCGCGGTAGATCTGGCCGAGTTTTTGCGTCAGCGCAGAGATGGCAGCGTAGGGGCCAGTGGGCTGTGTATCCGACTCGGTCGCGTGCATATCCGTGGCAATGAGACAGCCCAGAAGTTTGCCCTGTGCCGAAAGTGCCGCGAGGGAGAGGTTCTCTGCGACCATGTTCTCAAAAGACGGGCGCAGGGCAGTTCTGTAGGTTTCCAGATCGACGCCGAGGGCTGTGTGGAGGCTGCTGGAGGTGGCGAAAACCTCTGTCGCCAGCATGAATGCGGCATTCTGCAGGCTGGCATCAATGCGTTCAAAAATGACGCGTGTCATGGCGCTTGTTTGCTTTTGTATAAGTCTGTCATGGCGCTCGTCGCTCCCTTCGGTCACGTCTCGCTTTTTCTACGAAAAAGGCCGCGCTTGCGCACGGCCCATGGTATCTGGTGGCCTCGCTCACGCTCGGCGGAGCCCTCAGCTGCGCGCCTCGCTTACGCTCGGCGTCGGCGACGACCGCCGCGGCCGCGGCCTTCGCCTTCTTCACCGGGTTTTGCAGGCGGCTTGTTGAATTTGATCCACTCACCACCATGCGGGTCATTGTTGGTGAGGAAGTTGGCGGCGCGAATGGCCTCCATTTCCTTACCTGCGCGCTGCCTTGTCGAACCGAGACCAAAGAGCTGGCAGAAGGTTTCATCATCCATGCCTTCGGGGATAACGATGCCCGCAGCCTCAATCTCGGCGCGTTTGGCCTCTTTGTCAGCCTTTTTTACGGGCAGGGCGATCGGGTTCATAATCGCTGATGTCATCCCCGCGCCCATGGCCATCGGCAGGAACGCATTGTTTATGCCATGGCGGTTGGGCAGACCAAAAGAGATGTTCGACGCACCGCATGTGGTGTTCACGCCCAATTCTTCGCGCAATTTGCGCACGAGGGTGAAAACCTGCTGACCCGCGGTACCCATGGCACCGATCGGCATGACCAGAGGGTCAACCACGATGTCATGGGCCGGGATGCCATGGTCAGCGGCCCGCTCGACGATCATTTTGGCGACGGCGAAACGCACTTCGGGGTCTTCGGAAATGCCAGTTTCGTCGTTGGAGATCGCCACGACTGGGACATTGTATTTGGCGCAGAGCGGCAGCACCTGTTCCAGTTTCTCTTCTTCGCCGGTAACGGAATTTACCAACGGGCGTCCTTCGCACGCCTCCAGGCCGGCTTGCAACGCCCCAGGCACGGAGCTGTCAATGCAAAGGGGCACATCGACGATGCCCTGTACCAGGCTGACCAGTTCTTTCATGAGCGGCGGCTCAACGAAATTGTTGTCGGCGTAGCGTACGTCTTCGGCCATTTTGTTTTTGAACACCGCGCCGGAGTTGATGTCGAGCATAGTGGCACCGGCCTCAACCTGGGCCAGCGCGTCAGACTTCACCATCTCGAAATTGCCCTGTTCGAGTTGTTCGTTCAGGATCCGGCGGCCGGTGGGATTGATCCGTTCGCCGATCACGCAGAAGGGCTGGTCAAAGCCGATTATGGCGGTCTTAGACTTGGATTCGACGATGGTGCGGGTCATTCAAAGATCCTTTAAGCGGCCGTGGCCGGTTTGGTCGATTGGCCGCCGTTTTCGATGGCCCAGTTTGCGTTGGTCTTGATCCCACCGAGGGGGAAGAAGTGTACGCTTTCGATGTTGAAATCGGGGTTGGCGGCCTTGTGCGCGGCCAGTTCCGTCAGAACTTCGGTCGGTTCATAGGGGAGCAGCAGCTTGGTCACATCCATGGCGCGCTTTTGTAGGACCTTGAGGGACGGGCCGACACCGCAGGCGATGGCGAACTTGATCAGCGTCTGCAGCTTGGCAGGGCCCGCGATACCGATATGGACGGGGATGTTGATGCCCGCGGCTTTTAGGCTGTCGGCCCATTCAATGATGGGACCGGCCTCAAAAGCGAACTGCGTGGCCAGCGCCATTTGCGCATCAGATGTCTCCGAGAATTTCTGTTTCCACTGCAAGGCCTGATCGACATTCTTGGTGGAGCCGTCGGCATCAATATCCTTGTTGCCTTCGGGATGGCCCGCAACATGGAGGCGCTTGAACCCTGCCTTGCCAAACGCACCGGATTCCAGAAGTTGCATCGAGCTATGGAAATCGCCGTGTGGCGTGTCCACACCGCCAGCCAAGAGCAGCGCCTGATCGACACCGGCCTCGCCCTGGTAGCGTGCGATCCAATCCTCAAGCGTGGCCTTGTCCTTGATGATCCGGGCCGGGAAGTGCGGCATCACCGGGTAGCCATCGGCGGCCAAGCGTTTGGCAGTGGCGACCATGTCTTCGATGGGCGTGCCTTCGATATGGGCAATATAGACGCGGGTGCCTGTCGGCAGAAGCGCGCGGAAATCATCGACCTTTTCGGCGGTGCGGGGCATCACTTCGATGGAATACCCTTTCAGGAAGGCTTCCATTTCAGGGGTTACGGACGGCGCCGCGGCCTCACGCTTTTTGAAGTTTAAAAGTGCCATGGCGGCCTCCCATAAGCTGCGGGCTGGATCACGCCCAGCCATCGTTTGCGATCAGTTTTCTGACCCGTTCGCGATCGTATTCTTCTTCCAGACGTGCGGCCTCGGCCTCAACCACCTCTGCGGCGTCACCTTCGACCTGATAGGGCGCGGCTTTGCGCCATTCGGCAAGATACGCATCGGCATCTTTGGCGCCCAGCTTCATCGCGGCGGCATCAATGGCCTGTTCGAACCGCTCGGGCAGCTGCTTTTTGGCGCCGCGACGGCCCTTGCCCACGATGACCTGCGCGGGGATATCGCGCCAGTATACCACAGTCACATCGACCATTGTTGATTCCCTTATATCATTGACCCTACCTAATGCAGCGCGGCCCGCTTCCGGCGTCGAATTTCGACAAAACGGAACCGGTCCGCGACACGCGTGATTTCGTCTGCAGAGGCCCAGTCATCTCACAAAGTCAGGGCGCGTGCACATGAAAGCTTTTCATCATGACCTTGAGTAGGCTCACGTCAATCGGATGTGTTGGTGGGCTTGCGTCCGGGCCAAACCCGGCCTACCTTTACGTTAACTCGATATGGAAGGCGTATAATTATGGCGCCTAAGCGTCCCGAAGGTGCGGGCGCAATCCCAAATACGGTTGAGAGCCCCGCACTGAACCGGCCCGGAACAGCCCCGCTTTATGCAGCACTGGACCTGGGCACAAATTCTTGTCGCATGCTGGTCGCCCGACCGAAGGGCAGCCAGTTTGAAGTTGTGGACAGCTTTTCAAAATCTGTGCAACTGGGATCGGGGCTGGAAAAGACCGGGAAACTGTCGCGCGCCTCGATCTATCGCACCATTCAGGCGCTGCGCGTCTGTCAGCAGAAACTCAAGCGCAACAAGGTCACGCGCATGCGTCTTGTGGCGACAGAGGCCTGCCGGCGGGCCAGCAATGGGGCGGCGTTTCTGGCAAGGGTGAAGCGGGAAACGGGTCTGACGCTGGACATCATCAAGCCGCAGGAGGAGGCGCAGCTCGCCGTGGTATCCTGCGCGCCGCTGGTGGGGCGACGGACAGAGCAGTTGCTTGTGGTCGATATTGGCGGTGGCTCAACGGAGCTTGTCTGGATTGACCTGACCAAAGTGCCGCCCAAACAGCGCGCCCAGTCGATCATGCGCATGCATGACGGGTTTGAGCCAAAAGGAGCACCCGACACGGGTGCCCGCGTGGTGGATTGGATTTCGGTGCCCTTGGGCGTGGCCACCCTGCGCGATCAGTTCAACGATGTGGAAGATGACGGCGCGCGTTTTGCGCTGATGAGCTGGTTCTTTGAGGAAAACCTGTCGGAATTCGCACCTTACAAGGATGAACCCACCCGGGAAGGGTTCCAGATCGTGGGCACATCGGGCACCGTGACAACCGTGGCGGCGAGCCATCTCGGGTTGAAACGCTATGACCGCAACAAGGTCGATGGCCTCAGGATGAGTTCCGAGGAGATCGACAAGGTGATCCGATCCTATCTTTCCCTTGGCCCCACTGGGCGGCGCAAGGACCCTCGGATTGGAACGGATCGGCAGGCGTTGATCATGTCTGGCTCTGCTATTTTGCAGGCTCTTTTGCGCTGTTGGCCCACGGATCGGTTGTCTGTGGCAGATCGGGGCCTTAGGGAGGGCATTCTCTATGCGCTGATGTCGGCGGATGGGATGCTGGAAGATGACCCGATTGATTGAGGGCACATGATGGCCAAGACACCGGATGGCAAAAACACCTCGGGCCGCGGGCAGCGGGATCTGAAGGTGAAGGTCAAAACCGCGCGGGGGCGCAAATCATCCTCCACGCGGTGGTTGCAGCGGCAGTTGAATGATCCTTATGTGAAGCGTGCCCAGGCGGAAGGCTATCGCGGGCGGGCGGCGTTCAAGATCATGGAGCTTGACGACAAATTCGGCTTCCTGAAGCCTGGTGCGCGTGTGGTTGATCTGGGCTGTGCGCCCGGCGGTTGGTGTCAGGTCGCGGTGCCTCGTGTCAATGCGCTTGGCGATGCGGGCAAACCGCAGGGCTACATCCTTGGGGTCGACTTGCAAGAGGTAGAGCCCATTCCGGGGGTGGAGCTTCATCAGCTCGATTTCATGGAAGATGACGCAGACATTCGCGTGAAGGAGTGGCTAGGCGGTAAGGCCGATGTGGTGATGTCGGATATGGCGGCGGCCTCCAGCGGGCACAAGCAAACCGATCATTTGCGCATTATCGCTCTGTGTGAAGCGGCGGCGTATCTGGCCTTTGACGTGCTGGAGGACGGCGGCACATTTGTGTCCAAAGTGCTGGCTGGCGGGGCAGAGGGGGAGTTGCAGAAACTGCTGAAACAGCGCTTTGCCAAGGTGGCAAACGTCAAACCGCCCGCGTCACGGTCCGACAGTTCAGAGAAATTTGTCGTGGCAACCGGGTTTCGCGGATAGTCGGATCACGCTGCGCGCAAAGACGCCAGCGCCTTGACCGTAAAAGCGGTTTCCCAATTCAGATCGTGATCATGCTGTTCAAACGCCTCTCGGGCGTTGCGGGCCAGGTTCTCCTGACGCAACAATTCAAACAATCTGGCGTGCCGGGCAGAGGCGTCGCGCATAACGTACTCCAAGTCACTAACATTGGTTCAACAACAGGACGGTTTGGATAGCGGCGAAATCTGGCCGTATTGTCCCGCAAATTGGGTGATTTTGGGATTATCGGCCCGCAGATCAGGCAACCGATCATGCAGTATTCGATAGCCTTGGTGTTGTTATGGGCCAACTTTGGTCCCACATAATTCAGACGTAATGAGGTTCTTATGTCTGACTTTTTGAACCAAATCTGGGATGCGATGCCTGCCTCCGTTTGGGCAGCAAATGCGCTTTTGGCCGCGGTATTTTTGCTGATCGGCGGTTTAATCTTCAACTGGGTTCCTGCCTGGTTGAAATACAGGCGCA
>JBCCAJ010000115.1:0-7415 GCA_039814845.1 Pseudomonadota bacterium
GCGGGCCGCTTGCAGCTTGGCCTCAAGATCGGCCATATCGTTATTGGCGTAACGATAGCGCTTCGCCTTGCAGAGCCGGACGCCGTCGATGATCGACGCGTGGTTTAGGCTGTCGGAGACAATCGCATCTTCCGGCCCCAAAAGTGGTTCAAACAGCCCCCCATTGGCGTCAAAGCAGGCGGCGAACAGGATCACATCATCCTTGTCCAGAAACCGCGCCAGCCGTGTTTCCAGATCGCGGTGCAGGTCCTGCGTGCCGCAGATGAAGCGTACGCTGGCCATGCCGTAGCCGTGCTCCGCCATCGCCGTTTGTGCCGCATCAATGAGGGCCGGGTGGTTGGCAAGGCCAAGGTAATTGTTGGCGCAAAGGTTGATCACGTCGCGGCCACCTGCCGTGACTGTCCCTGCCTGAGGCGAGGTGATCTCCCGTTCCGTTTTGAATAGCCCGTCGGTTTGGATTTGCGTGAGGGTCTCAGAGAGATGGGTGAGAAATGAATCAGACATGGACAACGCCTCCGTTGCCATTTTATCTGTCATAACGGAATTTAATCCGCAATGGTAAATTCCATTAAATTGGAAAACTATCCGTTTTTGACGACAAGGAAAACCCGCGCGCCTTTGTTGCCGGATGCGATCTCATGGGTCACATCGGCCGCGTATCGAGCGGTATCCCCAGCAAAGAGGTCGGATCTTGCACCGCCTGAGGTGACACGCACCCGTCCGTCCAGAACAGTAAGCTGTTCAGACGTGCCCGGGCTATGAGGCTGACTGCCCAGCATACCGCCCGGGTCAAACCGGATGTCATAAATCTCATGCCCGCCGGCCTCTTCGGGCGGAGAGAGGATCGCGATGCGGCACCCCTGGCCCATGTTGTCGATGGCAGGCACCTCGTCCGCCCGCAGCACATCTATGCGATCGCCTGGTGCGCGACGGTCCAGAAGCCCTGCAAAATCCACGTTGAGCGCTTGGGTGAGGTTCCATAGCGTCGAAATTGTGGGGCTGCTTTCTCCGCGTTCGATCTGGCTGACCATAGAACGCGAGACGCCGCTGAGGTTGGCCACGGCTTCCAGTGAGAGGCCTTGGGTTTTGCGGGCTTCTTTGAGGCGGGCGGGGAGTTCATCTAGGATGCTGGCGGTGTTTTCCATGATAGCGGAATATACTGACCGGGTGTCTAGATGGAAATACCAATCTGTTCCTTGGCGCGGAAACAAGGCCGCCAGGCCGCCGCGCCTTCGCCTGGCCCCACCCAGGGCCTGGCGAAGGCGCTCTAATGGATGTCAGACATAACCAGCACCTCACCAAACGCAGGTTTCCCCTTTGGCGCGTCAGGCACAGCCCATATCACGGGCGCGCGGGGCGACGGCCCCAGAGGCGCATCCAGATCGGTCAGCATGACGATCAAGGACGGGTCCAGGGCCTGTGCCTCGGTCAGCACCGGCGCGAAATCCGTACCGCCGCCCTGGCGCATCTCCAGCCCGCCCAGATTGGCCACGCTTTGAAAAACACTGCGGCTGTGGACTTCAGTGTCAAAGCCCAGAAGGTGCGCCTCCGCCCCGGTGCGGCGGGTGATGGAAAGCGCCTCGGCCGCGAACATGTCCAGCAGGGGCGGCAGGATCGAGCTGGACGTATCCAGCCCGATCACCAGACGCGGGCGGCGTTCGTCCCGCGTGATACCGGGTTCAAAGACAGGCTGTGCGCCGCCTTCCGCGCGGGCCTGCGCATCGCGGGCGAGCCACGCGCGGGCCGGGCGGCGGTGAGTTATGCGGGGATGATGGGCGAGAGCTTTGCTCAGCATCCGCCGCAACCGGATTTCCCACGGCACCACTGCCTTGGGCAAATCCCCAAACCGCGTCAGGATCGCGCCGATCCCGGTGCCCGCCCGCGCGCCCGCCGCCATCGCCTGTTCCACACGGCCCGCCCACAGTTCGGGTTGCGTATCGCCCTGACCACCCGCTTCCAAATCTGGTTTGAACCCTTGGGAGGCCACGTATTTCTCAACGCTTTTGTCAGTGCCGGAGCCCTTACCCGCCTGCACCCCGATGGCGGCGTAAAGCCTGTCACTGTCCCAATCGCTCAGCACATTGTCGGGGCGGTCTTCCACGGGCATCCGCGCGACCAACTCGCCCGCGCGCACGGCGGGGCGGGGCAGGGCGTGCCCGGCTTGCAGCAAGGCCTCATTCACAAGTGCATCGCAGGCCAGATCATATCGGTCCGCCCGAAACCCCGCGCCAAACCGTTCCGCTGCCACCGTCCGTCGCATCGAATGGCGTAGCGCGACATGAAGGACGTGGTGGGCTAGAAGACCCGTTTGTTCAGAGATCGGCAAAAGCGGAAATTCCGGACCCAGCCGGATGGTTTCGCCTTGCGTGACTGTCGGCCCATCGCCGTCCCGGTAACGACACCAGAGCGACAGAGCGGCAATCGCGGGGTCGACCTCTGGCAGGCGGGCCAGCGCGGGCGCGGCGCGCGTCGAGTGGGTCAAAACGCGCCTGCGGCGGCGCGGGTCTCGGCGTAGGATTGATAGGCTTTGGAGGTGCGAAACGCCTCGGCCAGCCCGTCCGCCATGGCTTTGCGGATCAGGATTTCAAATCCGAACGAGGTCAATTCTGCCAAAGGCAGGGATGGCGCGTTGACGTTGCGCAGATCGGCCATGACGTCGATTGTGTCGCTGATCGTCGCTTCATTGGCCTGTGTGACGAGAGCGTAGATCAGGCCCACCAGTCCGTTAATGGACGTGGGGTAAAGGCCCGTGCGTTTGGCCGGAGGGGCGTCAAAAATCTCTTGCAGCGACACCAGCGCTTCGATCTCTTCGGCAACCTGCGCGAATTCAGCGGCCACCGCTCGGCCCACGGTGCCAGCCACCATTCTGTGGCGCAGGGTCTTGTCGGTGACTGCGCCCACGATGTCACTCACCCGTTCCCACGACCTCGGCGTGCAGGCGATCATGTCGCCCCGGCGCAGCGCGTCCTCGGTGGTGTCCAGCAAATCAGGCCGGGCACGAAGGAAGGCGGTGACCATAGGCGACAGGCCGCGATCCACCGCGTAGCGTTCGAGCCAGTCTTTCGCCTCCGCCGCGACTTGCAGGTGGATCAGGCGGTCAGAGAGCGCGGTGCCCATCTCATAGGCAATTGCGCCATCGTCCACTGTATTGCCCGCCGCCACGATGAACACGGACGGGGGCAGCACGTGCCGCCCCACGCGGCGTTCCTGCAAAAGGCCATACACCGTCGGTTGCAGGTTGGGTGAGGCGGCAGTCAGTTCATCGAGGAAGAGGATCGAGGGCTGCGCGGGATCGTCGGGCAGGTCTTCGGGGCGATACCAGACGGTGGTTTTGGTGTCGTGGTCGTAATAGGGCAGGCCGCGCAGATCCTGAGGTTCAATGGTGGTCAGGCGGATGTCAAAGAGCTTTGCCCCAATGCGTTCCGCCAGATCGCTGACCACCTGCGTTTTGCCCACGCCGGGGCGGCCATGTAGCATCCAGGACGCGGTCAGTTGGCCCGTGCTTTGCGCCTCCCACCCGGCCAGCAGCGTTTCCAGCGCGTCGCCTGCGCTGATGATTTGTGCGTTGACGCTCATGATGTGGTCTCCAGAAACGCGGCGAGGCGGGCGTGGGCGGACACGCCCCGCGCCTCAAAACTGACCGCGCGGAAGGATTGGCCTTCGCGTTGGTTGGCAAGGAAAAGATGGCGCTCTTTGAACTCGTCATCGAACAGGCCGTCACGGATCATGGTGCGTTCTTCTTCTGTCAGCGCGACGAGACGCGATTTGCCTTCGTCGCGCTGCAGGCTGACGATGGTCATGGGTGGCACGCGCACCATGTCAGATTGCTCTACCACCAGATAGAGCGTTCCGGTCTCAATCCCTCGGCCTGCGGCCAGTTGCGCCAGAATACGGCGTCCGCGAAAGTTGAGGCTGTCGAGCGCGCGGACGGCCTCAGCCTCGGTCGTCATGTCTTTGCGGCGGTCGCGGGGGATGCGGAGCACGCGCAGCTCAATAATGCCGATGGCGGCGAGCATGACGATAGGCGCCTGAGAGATGGGCAGCGCGGCACCGGGCCAGAGGATCGCGGCGATGCCGAAGGGCAGGAGGGCAATGACAAAGCGCAGGATCTGGCTTTCGAAGATGGCGCGGAAGATGAACGCCTTGGTCACGTCCCGGCGCGGCAGGATCATCCCGCGTTCCAGGATTTTGCGCGGGGCGGTGGGGAAGTCGAGAACGCTGGGGTTCCACACCGTATCGGGCGAGAGGACGAAAAGGCTCATGAAAGCGAAATAGTTTGAAGCGCAACCGTTGCCAACAGGCACCGCGGCGCGGAATCAAGGACGTAGTCCGCCGCGCCTTCGCCTGGCCCCACCCAGGGCCTGGCGAAATGACACCCGCAGAGCGTTGCTCGGATGGAGGCCGGAATCGGATGGATAAAGCGCTGCTGTTCAAAGGTCAGGATCGCCAGACCGGGGCCAGGCGAAAGCGCTCTGTCTGTTCTGCAGTCTTGTGCCGGAATTTGCGGCACAGGGCTGCCAAGGCGCATACAGTTATGTGTTGATCGGTTCCATCCGCGCTCATGCTGCGGTACAGCATGACCAAACACGTACCCCAACACGCAAAGGAATTGATCATGCAACTCACCGGCAAAACCGCGATTGTGACAGGCTCCACCTCTGGCATCGGGCTGGGGCTGGCCGAAGGCTTCGCCCAAGCGGGGGCAAATGTGGTGCTGAATGGGTTTGGCGATGCAGATCAGATTGAAGCCGATCGCGCGCGGCTGGATGCGATGGGGGAGGGCACAGTCACGTACGACGGTGCGGATATGTCGGATGGCGATGCGATTGAGGCATTCGTGAAATCCGCCGAAGAACAGTTCGGCGGTGTCGACATCGTGGTCAATAACGCGGGTATCCAGACGGTCGAACCGGTGGAAAGTTTCCCCAAAGACCGCTGGGACCTGATCGTGGCGATCAATATGAGCAGCGCGTTTCACACCGTCCGCGCGGCCCTGCCTGGAATGAAACAGCGCGGTTGGGGACGCGTGATCAATATCGCGTCTGCCCATGGGCTTGTCGCGTCCCCCTACAAGACCGCCTATGTCACGGCCAAACACGGTGTGATCGGGTTCACCAAGACCGTGGCGTTGGAGGCGGCACAAGACGGGGTGACATCGAATGCGATTTGTCCCGGCTATGTGCTGACCCCGCTGGTGGAAAAGCAAATCCCCGACACGGCCAAGGCGCGGGGCATGTCGGAAGAGGAAGTGAAGCGCGATGTGCTGCTGGCCGCGCAGTGGACGAAGAAGTTTGTCACAGTGGAACAGCTGGCGGGTGTGGCGCTGTTCCTCTGCTCGGATTCGGCGGAAAACATCACCGGCGTGGCGCTACCCGTCGATGGCGGGTGGACCGCAGCGTGAGCAAAACACCCACCCGGGGGCCGGGGCGTCGAAATTCGGGCCATCGCGGCGTCAATATCGCGCTGCAAGGCGGAGGGGCCCATGGTGCCTATACGTGGGGGGTGCTGGACCGGCTCTTTGAAGATGACCGGATCTGGATTGAGAGCATGTCTGGCACGTCCGCCGGGGCGATGAACGCGGTCGTGGCCGCCCACGGGATGCATGAAAACGGTGCGGAAGGCGCGCGGACGCATCTGGAGGCATTTTGGCGCGCGGTGTCTGAGGCCTCCGTGTGGTCGCCTATGCAACGGTCACCCTTGGCCAAGGCCGTGGGGGATTGGTCGCTCGACAGTTCACCGGGTTACATGTGGATGAACTTCCTGCAGCGGGTGGCGTCACCCTATGATCTGAACCCGCTGCGCGTCGATCCGCTGCGCAAGATCGTAGAGCGCATGGTGGATTTCGACCGCGTGCGCGGCGTGACCGGCATGGGTGTGTTCCTGTCGGCCACCAATGTGGAAACCGGCCGCATCCGCGTGTTTGAAAAGCCAGAGATCACGCTGGATACCGTCATGGCCTCAGCCTGTTTGCCCAATATCTACCAGGCGGTGGAGATTGACGGCGTGCCCTATTGGGATGGCGGCTTCATGGGCAACCCGCCGCTTTTCCCGTTCTTCAAGGGATCGCCGTCGGATGATATCATTATCGTCCAGATCAACCCGGTGGAGCGGAAAGGCACGCCCATGCGGGCCGCTGAGATTCAGAACAGGCAGAATGAGATCACCTTCAATGCCTCGTTGCTGCATGAGCTGCGCTCTATTGATTTTGTGCGACGGCTTCTGGATGCAGGCAAGCTTGATCCGGCGGAATACAAGCGGATGCATGTTCATGTGATCAGCGCCTGTGAGCGGATGATTGATCTGGATGCCTCTTCCAAGCTGAACGCGGAATGGTCGTTTCTGCGGCATCTCTTTGAGATCGGGCGCGAGACGGCGGATGAGTGGCTGGTTGAGAATTTCGACAATCTGGGGAAGCGGTCATCGACCGTGATCCGCGAGATGTTTGACGGGTATCGGTTGCCGGATGGGGCGGGGGAGTAAGGAGCTTCTTCCTCCGAATTAAGCCACTTGCACCAGGCGCGGAATCAAGGGCTTTAGCCCGCCGCGCCTTCGTCCGCTGCGCCCTCTTACGCATGCTGCGCATGCGTTGCCGGCCACGGACAGGCGATTGTGCGCAATCGCCGAGAGGAGGGCCCCACGCGTCGCACCTTTGGTGCGCCACTATAAATGGCGCGCCTTTGGCGCGACGCCTGGCGAAACGGCAACTGCAGGGCGTCGCTTACAGGGAGTGCGGGAAACCAGGGATAAAGCGCCGATGTTCGCTGGTCGGGATCGCCAGACCGGGGCCTGACGAAGGCGCTCTGTTGGTTCTTTTAAGAAAAGCACGTGGCAGAGCACCCCAACCCCGATCACAATTTCCCCTCACACAGCAATTCCGCCAACGCCACGGTTGTCATACGCGCCATTCTCGCCATGATAGCGCTTACAGACACTCAGGGGGATCCGCGTGACGGCCCAAGGCATTCTGACAATGGTAGAAATTTGGGCCTGGATCGGGCTGGCCGTGGCCGTGGCCTTTCTGCTTTTTGGCATTCACCGCGTGGATGAGGATGCCGATGGCGCGGTGGCGTTTCGGCCCATGCTCATCGTCGGCATTGTCCTGATATGGCCGCTGGTGCTGTGGCGTTGGTATGTTTTGGCCGCAGACCGCGATAACTGGAAGGCCCGCCACGTGCCGCCGCGCGCCACGCATATGATTGCGGCCCTGTTTCTGGTAGTGGCGGTGGGGGCGTCAGTCACTTTGTCCATGGCGCTCAAACAAACATGGCCTGACCACATTGCCCCGCAGCAGCTGAGTGAGGGGAAATGAGCGTCAAATACATCCCCGTTCAGTGGAACAAGAACAAATACCTCTATGACGCGGTGCTGATCATTTGCGTGGTGCTCTTCTTAAGCATCTACCTCTACCTCGCGCC
>JBCCAJ010000240.1:0-4931 GCA_039814845.1 Pseudomonadota bacterium
ATGAGCCGGGCAATGCCGCCGGGTTTCTGGAAGAGCTGGGCGATCCTTACGTGGCCGTAGGTGCGGATGTCGATGGCCGCATGGCACTCGATTGGGGCCTCTATGGCGTGCCGGAGACCTATGTGATTGATGGGGATGGCAAGGTCATCCTGCGCTTTCCCGGGCCGGTGACGCAGAGGGTTCTGACAGAAACGATCCGCCCGGCGCTTGAGGCAGCGCGCGCAGGGTCATGAGAGCAAACTGAGCGGCTTCGCGTAGCCCCGGTCTGGCGATCCTGCCCTTAGTTCTGCAGCGCTTTATCCCTCGGTGTCCGGACTCTATACGAGCGGCGCGCTGCAGTGGCAATTTCGCAAGGCCCTGGGTGGGGCCCTCCTCTCAGCGATTGCAAGCAATCGCCTGTCCGTTGCCGGCAACGCATGCGCAGCATGCGTGAGAGGGGGCAGCGGACGAAGGCGCGGCGGGCTACGCCCTTGATTCCGCGCCCGGGTGCACGGGCCATGGATCTCCATAGAATTAATCCGCCCATTCCCAAGGCCGCGTGAAGGTGCCCAACACGCCGGAAATACGCTCTCCGTCCTGTTCTTCGGCGCGGGCAATCCGGGCCACAAGGCCGCGTTTCTTGCTGTCGATCACCTCGACCACGCGGGCCTTCATCCCGGCCTCTTTCAGCGCGGCGTTATAGACCCGCGTGATCGCCCGTTTGCGCAGATCGGGTTTGAACACCTTGCCCACCGCCGTTTTTGGCAACTCATCCAGAACCTCCACATGTTTGGGCCAGGCGGCGCGCTCGCGAACGGTCTCTTTGCAGTGGGCCATCAGGTCGGCGGTCTCTGCCTGCCCTCCATCGACCAATTCCACATAGACGCAGGGGATTTCACCGGCATAAGCATCAGGCTGACCAATCGCGCCGGCCATGGCCACGGCAGGGTGTGCCATCAACGCCTCTTCAATCTCTGCGGGGTCAATATTGTGCCCGCCCCGGATGATTAAATCTTTCGCGCGGCCCGTGATGAACAGATACCCATCGCTATCAATCCGTCCAAGATCGCCCGTCCGCAGATGGGTTCCGTAGTGATAAAGCCCTTCGTTCTTTGCAGCCTCGGTATAGGTGTGGCCCGCAAAAACGCCCGGGTTTGAAATGCAAATCTCTCCCACCTCATCCACGGCGGCTACCTCTGGGCCACCCGGCGCATCATTGAGGATCTTGATGTCACTATAGGGGAACGGCACGCCCACCGATCCCACCTTCTTTTCCCCCGTCGGCGGATTGCAAGACACCAGACAGGTGGCTTCCGTCAGGCCGTAGCCTTCGATCACAGCCATGCCGGTTGCACCTTCAAACCGGTTGAACAGCTCCAAAGGCATCGGCGCTGAGCCGGAGAAGGCGTTGTGAACAGAGGAGATATCGGCATCCACGGGCCGCTGCATAAGGGCAGACACGGCGGTGGGAACGGTGATGACGAAACTGATCTTCCAGCGTTCAATCAGCTTCCAGAAATTGTCGAACACGCCGTCGCCGCGATAGCCCGCCGGTGTTGGGAAGACCACATGGGCGCCGGATTTGATCATCGACATCAAGATCACATGGCAGGCGAACACGTGGAAAAGCGGCAGCGGACACATCACGTTATCGTCTTCGGTGAAGAGCAGGGCGTGCCCCAGCCAGCCGTTATAGATCATGCCGGAATAGCGGTGTTGGGCCACCTTCGGCATGCCCGTGGTGCCGCCCGTGTGGAAGTAGGCCGCGACCCGGTCTGACGTGGTATCCGCGAAGGCAAGCGAACTGCTGAGACCGGCCATCGATTTGTTGAAATCCATCACTTGGGCACTGTGCGCCACCTCCATCTTGGGGCGCAGCAACGGGACGATCCAGCTTTTGGGAGGGGAGAGATAGCGGTTGAGGTCAATCTCTAGCACGGTCTTCACATTGGGGGCGTCCTTGACGGCCTGCGCAGTCTTCTGGGCGATGTCCGTCTTCGGAAAGGCGCGCAGGGTGACGACGACCGATGCGTTCGTTTCTCGCAAGATGGCGCTGATCTGGTCGGCCTCCAGCAGCGGGTTGATGGGGTTGGCGATGCCCGCCACCATCCCGCCGATCATCGCAACGGCGGTTTCCAGACAATTGGGCAAGATACAGGCAACCACGTCGTCCTCTTCCACATCCAAGGAGCGAAAGAGGTTGGCCGCCTGGCAGACCTGATCGTGAAACTGTTGCCACGTGAGCGTTTGCGCGGCGTCCGAGGGGCCCGAGGTCAGCTGAAAGCTGAGCGCGTTGTGGCTGGGGTGGCGGTCCGTGACCTCACGCAGCATTTGATAGAGTGTGATCGGGCGTTCGCGGTCGTCCCAACTCATTTCCCGCTCAATACGGCGCGCGTCTTCGGTGCTTGAAAATTTCATCAGCGTCCTCCCGCAGATCCTCCGCCACCACTTTGCGTTCCATTTCTTCGGCAGGCAAGTTTGACGCGGCGTTGCGGGGGTCAGGCGGGAAAGAGGAAACAGCGCGCCCGGGGCAGCGTAATCCAGAATTTGGTGTCCGGTGCGGGCATGACCGCGCCGGACAGCGTCGCGCGGAAGATATCATCGGTGGCGTCTGTGCGCAGCTCCAGCAGACTGTGGTCGCCCATATAGCGTGCGCGTTGCAACGTGGCCAAAACACCCGTTCCGTGGCTGTCCGTGGCGCTGGGGCCGTTGCCATCGCGGTAGAAATCGACGCGCACATGCTGCGGACGGATGATCACCTCAATCTCCGCCCCCTCGGCGACCGGGCTTGTGTCGAACCGGCCAAAGGCTGTGTCCACCTTCCCGTCTGAGACACGGCCCGACACCACGTTGATGTCGCTGAAAAAGGCAACAGCGTTGCGATCCAAGGGGTTCGTGTAAAGTTCATAGGGCGTGCCCTGTTGTACGATGGTCCCGCCCCGCATCAAGGCGATCTGATCGGCCATGCGCATGGCCTCTTGAGGTTCATGGGTGACAAGCAGCACCGCAGTGCCTTCCGCACGCAGAACAGCCAGCGTTTCATCGCGAATGCCATCGCGCAGCCGGTTGTCCAGCCCGGAAAACGGCTCATCCATCAACATAATGGACGGGCGCGGTGCCAAAGCGCGGGCCAGTGCCACGCGTTGTTGTTCGCCGCCCGACAGCTCATGGGGATAGGCCGCTTCAAAGCGTTCCATCCCGACGCGGGCAAGCAACTCACGCACGCGGGTCTGCCGGGCAGAGGCATCGCCCGTCACCCCAAAGCCCACATTTTCGGACACGCGCAGATGGGGAAACAGCGCGAAATCCTGAAACATAAGGCCGATGCGGCGGTCTTCTGCGGGCGTCTGATGCCGCGGGTCGCTGATCAGCTGGCCGTCCACATAGATTTCGCCGCTATCCTGCGTTTCCACCCCCGCCACCATGCGCAACGTCGTGGATTTGCCGCAGCCTGATGGGCCCAGAAGGCACGTCACCTGACCCGGTGCCACGGTCAGCGAGACATCCTCCACCGCCGACCGCGCGCCAAAGCGGCGGGTGATATTCTTAAGCTCCAATCGCGGGGTGTCAGACACTGGGCGCGTCCTCAGCGTTTGGGGGCGACGGGTTTGCCCACATGTTTGCGCAGGCGCGACGGCGTCGATTTCTTTTTACCCTTGTAGGGGTTTTTGTCCGCCTGGCTGCGCATGTGCAGCCGGATGGGCGTGCCGGGCATGTCGAAACCATCGCGCAGCCCGTTGACCAGATAGCGTGAATAGCTTTCCGACAGTTTGTCAGGGTTCGAACACATCACCACGAAACCGGGCGGGCGCGTCTTGGCCTGGGTCATGTACCGCAGCTTGATGCGCCGTCCGCCCGGGGCAGGGGGCGGGTGTGCCTCCAGCATGCCAGTGAGCCACCGGTTGAGCTTTGCCGTGCTGACACGGGTGTTCCAGACGCGGTAAGCATTTTCGACAGCCGCGCGCAGCCGGTCAAGGCCACGGCCTGTCTTCGCTGATACCGTGATCAGAGGCGCGCCGCGCAGTTGCGGCAGAAGGCGGGTGAAGGCCTCTTTCAGGTCGCGCAGCTTTTCCTGTTTCTCGGACTCAATGTCCCACTTGTTCACGGCCACCACCACCGCACGGCCTTCGCGTTCGGCCAGATCGGCGATGCGCAGGTCTTGTTGTTCGAAGGGAATGGCGGCGTCGAGCAAGACCACCACCACCTCCGCAAATTTCACCGCGCGCAAGCCATCGGCCACGGACAGTTTTTCCACCTTTTCCTGCACCTTCGCCTTCTTGCGGATGCCTGCGGTGTCAAAGATGCGGACCGGCAGGCCGTCCCAGTCCAGCTGCAGGGAAATAGCATCCCGCGTTATCCCGGCCTCGGGGCCCGTCAGCAGGCGGTCTTCGCCCAGAATCTGGTTTACCAGCGTGGATTTGCCCGCATTGGGCCGCCCCACGACAGCGATTTGCAACGGCCGCGCCGTGGTCGGCTGGCGGTATTCGGCGTCGTCATCTTCAACGGTCACATCGACCTGTGGGGCCTCAGCTTCGGCCCGATCTTTGTATTCATCGGCCAACGGCATCAGCAGGGCGTAAAGCTCATTCATCCCCTCGCCGTGTTCGGCAGACAGGCGCACGGGTTCGCCCAAGCCAAGCGAATAGGCCTCAATCACGCCGGCATCGGCGGCAGACCCTTCGGATTTGTTGGCCGCGATGATCACGTGATCGGCGCGCTTTCGCAGGATTTCTGCAAACATCTGATCCGACGGGGTGATGCCCACTCGCGCATCAATCATGAAGAGGCAGATATCAGCCATATCGACAGCGCGTTCCGTCAGCCGCCGCATGCGGCCTTCCAGTGACTGATCGGTCACCTCCTCCAGCCCTGCGGTGTCAATCACGGTAAAGCGCAGATCGCCAAGACGTGCCTCGCCCTCACGCAGATCACGGGTCACGCCCGGCTGATCA
>JBCCAJ010000182.1:0-5848 GCA_039814845.1 Pseudomonadota bacterium
AAACCGGCCTGCCCCTGCTCGGCCTCAACACAGTGCGCGGCGCGCCGGGTGAAAACGGGCTCTCTGCCTTGCCGGGCCGTGAAGGGGACGCCCGCACCGCCATTGATCAGGCCATAGCCTATGCCGATCAAGTCGGCGCAGGCGCGATCCATGTCATGGCAGGCTTTGCGCAGGGGGCAAAGGCGCAAGCCGCCTATGAGGCCAACCTGCGCTATGCCTGCAGCGCCACGGCACGTACGATCCTCATTGAGCCGCTCAACCGCCACGACGCGCCAGGCTACTTTCTGGAAACCACCGACCAGGCCCGCCAGATCATTGAAACCCTCGCTCTGCCCAATCTGAAGCTAATGTTCGATTGCTACCATGTGGGCCGCAATGAAGGTGATGTGATGACCCGCCTCACCGACCTTTTGCCGATCACCGGCCACATCCAATTCGCGTCCCTCCCTGATCGCGGTCCGCCAGATCGCGGAGAGCTGAACTACCGCGCGATTTTCGACCATATCGCGTCGCTGGGATGGGATCGCCCACTGGGTGCAGAATACCGCCCGCCCGCAGATCAAAGCACCGACTGGATGAAAATCCTAAAGTAACAGAGCACCAGAGCGCCTTCGTCAGGCCCCGGTCTGGCGATCCCAACCTTTGAACAGCAGCGCTTTATCTTGGGGTTCCCGGACACCATCCGAGCTACGCTCTGCAATGGCCATTTCGCCAAGCCCTGGTGGGGGCCTGACGAAGGCGCGGCGCGCTCCGCGCTTGATTCCGCGCCGGGGGCTATAACCCCGCAATGTCGATCAACTTGGCGATCACAGCATCCACCCCCTCGCCTGCCCGCAAAGACGTAAACACAAACGGTCGCCCGCCCCGCGCCACGCCCGCATCCCGCTCCATCACCTCCAACGACGCCCCCACATGGGGCGCCAGATCCGTCTTGTTGATCACCAAAATATCCGACCGCCGGATCGCAGGCCCGCCCTTGCGCGGGATCTCCTCCCCCGCGGCCACGTCGATCACATAAATCGTCACATCCGCCAATTCTGGACTAAACGTCGCTGACAGATTATCCCCGCCGCTCTCAATCAACACCAAATCAAGGTCCGGATGCCGCGCGGACATCTCTGCCACCGCCGCCAGATTGATCGACGCATCCTCCCGGATCGCCGTATGCGGACAGCCGCCCGTCTCTACCCCGATGATCCGGTCAGACGGCAATATCTGCATCCGTACCAACGCTTCGGCATCCTCTTGGGTGTAAATGTCATTGGTGATCACGCCCACGGAAAACCGCTCTTTCAACCGCTCCGACAACCGCGCCGTGAGCGTCGTCTTCCCAGCGCCCACAGGCCCCCCGATCCCGATCCGCACAGGGCCATTCACCTGGGTCATGATTGAAATATCCTCGGCTCTTGGCGCTCATGCCGCATGGCGGCAATGTCAGACAAAAACGCGTGGCTTTCCATGGCATCCAGCCCGGCCCCGCGCGTGGCCTCAGTCACGGCCGCAACATCGACGTGCAACGCCGCCAGCACGCCTTGCGCCTGCGTCTGCCCCAGCGGCATCAAACGCTGCGCCGCGGCCACCAGATTGCTGACCATCGCGTGCAAATAAAGCGGCACAACCATCTCAAGATCCATCGCCCGTCGTCCCGCCGCAGCGCCAACGGCCACCGGCAAAACCACATCCGGAAGGTCAATTCCCCAAACCGCGCCGACAGTTCGCACAAAGGCCGCCCCTTGACGCTCGGCCTCCAACCGTCGCTCAGCGGAAGGGGCAAAGGCCACGGCCTCCGCGTTCAGGTCGGGCAAATCCTCCGCCCCGGCAGCAAGCCTCAGCCACACCGCATCACATCGACCCGACCCGGCGCGCAAAACATCCCGCAACCACGCCTCCAACTCCGGCCCATCCTCAACCCAGCCGTCGGCCACCGCGGCCTCCAGCCCGTGAGAATAAGCAAACGCCCCCACCGGAAAACTGGGCGACAGCCACTGGGTCAGCGTGATCAGATGCGGATCAATGGGCATGGCCCACCTCATGGGCCGTTGCCCCATGTTCGTGCGAATGCGTGCGGCCATGGCCGTATGCCCCGCCTTCTGGTGTGAACGGCGCCTCCACCTCCTCAACAGTTGCGCCCAGCGTCTCCAACATGTGCCGGATCACCGGATCCCTCTGAATCAGCAAATGGTCGTTCGCAACCTGACACGGCGTATGCCGGTTCCCGATATGCCAAGCCAGCCGCGCCAGATCTGCGCCCGTCACCCGCAAAAGCGCCTCTGTCGCGGCCACCACCTCAACCTCTGCGCAATCTTGCGTGATCAAACGCCCGCCATGGTCCAGCGATGTCGTTTGCGCCAAATTCACCAACAACCGCGCACCAGAGGCCATCACCACCGTCTTGCGCCGCAGAAACCGCGCGTCATAGCTCAGCTCCACTTGGTCCGCAGCCGCCCCATGGCCATGATCGCGATATGCCAACGCCGTCAGCATCCTTTACCGCACCGCGTTCACGGCGATGTAGCTATACGTTTCGGTGCCGTCAGAGGCTTCCGTCTTGACCAAAAGCCCCACGCCCAAGTCCGGCAGGTAGTCGTAATATTCGGTGTAAGTAACATCATCATTGAATTGAATCGCCACTTCAAAGCTGTCGTAAACGCACCCGGCGATCATCGTGGTTTCCATCGGGCCGGCCACGGCCTGCCCCCCACCCGGTGTTCGGTTTCTCCAGGACGCATCGGCCTGCGGCACCTGCCATTGCATCAGGTCAGAGGACGACGTGTAATCCTCCCGCTCCGCCATCATCGGCAGGCCGGATTCCATGGGGATCACGGATTGCAGGTAGAGCCCGCGATACATCTCCATCAGCGACCCGTCGCCATCCGAGAAGGTGATGGTCAGCGTCACCCAATCGGGGCGCAGTTGTTTGTGCACCTCCACATCGCCATCCGCCGTGCGGAACTCGATACCCCGACCCAGATCATCGGCAGTGGGACAGGCGAATGCAGGCAGTGCGGCTAAGTAAAAAATCGAAACAAGCCAATTCTTCATTTTGCTAAATCTCCCAGAAGCATGCCGGCGCGGAATCAAGGGCGCAGCCCGCCGCGCCTTCGTCAGGCCGTCCCCACGGCATGGCGAAACGATGACACCGGCGCGTAGCTTCCAGTGTGCCCGGGAAACCAATCATAAAGCACCGCCGTCCAAAACCCTGATCGCCACGCCACGGCCTGTCGAAAGCGCTTTCCTTTGCCCATAGTTCCTCGGTTGCATCACGATGTAAAAGCGTCAAAACAAGAAATACCTCTGCGCCATCGGCAGCTCCTCCGCCGGCTGGCACGTCAGCAATTCCCCATCCGCGCGCACCTCATAAGTCTCCGGGTTCACCTCAACTTCCGGCGTCGCATCGTTGAGCTTGAGATCCTTCTTCCCGATCCCCCGCGTATTTTTCACGGCCAGCGTGGTCTTGGCCAAACCAAGCGCGTTACCCACGCCCTCTGCCTGAGCCGCCTCCGACACAAAGCACACCGCCGATTGCTCAACCGACCGCCCATAGGCCCCAAACATTGGCCGCGAATAGACCGGCTGCGGCGTCGGAATCGACGCATTAGGATCACCCATCTGCGCGCAGGCAATCGTGCCGCCCAAGAGCACCATCTCCGGCTTCACCCCGAAAAACGCAGGGTTCCACAGGCAGAGATCGGCCCGCTTGCCCACCTCGATGGACCCAATATGCTCAGACACCCCATGAGCAATCGCCGGGTTGATCGTGTATTTCGCCACGTAGCGCCGGGCGCGGGCATTGTCATTCTCACCCGTCTCCTCGGGCAACCGCCCCCGCTGTTTCTTCATCTTATCGGCGGTCTGCCACGTGCGGATGATCACCTCCCCCACGCGCCCCATCGCCTGACTGTCCGACGCAATGATCGAAAACGCGCCCATGTCATGCAGGATATCCTCGGCGGCAATCGTCTCGCGCCGGATGCGGCTTTCGGCGAAGGCAATATCCTCCGGGATCGACTTGTCCAAATGATGACAGACCATGAGCATATCCAGATGCTCCTCAATCGTGTTCACCGTGAAGGGCCGCGTTGGGTTGGTCGAGGACGGCAGCACATGCTCCTCCCCGCAAATCTTGATGATATCCGGTGCATGCCCACCGCCTGCGCCCTCGGTGTGGAAGGCATGAATAGTCCGACCTTTCATGGCCGCCACCGTATTCTCAACAAATCCGCTTTCGTTCAGCGTATCTGTATGGATCATCACCTGCACATCCATCGCATCGGCGACCGTCAGACAACAATCAATCGCGCCGGGTGTCGTGCCCCAATCCTCATGCAGCTTCAGCGCACAGGCCCCCGCCTTCACCTGCTCCTCCAACGCTGCGGGAAGTGACGCATTCCCCTTTCCAGCAAAGGCCAGGTTCATCGGAAACGCATCCGCCGCTTGCAACATCCGACCAATATGCCAGGGCCCGGGTGTACAGGTGGTCGCCAGCGTCCCATGCGCCGGCCCCGTGCCGCCGCCCAGCATGGTCGTCAGCCCCGAATGCAGCGCGTCCTCAATCTGCTGCGGGCAAATGAAATGAATATGGCTGTCAAACCCGCCCGCGGTCAGGATGCGCCCCTCGCCCGCAATCGCCTCCGTCCCGGGCCCCACGATGATATCCACGCCGGGCTGCGTATCGGGGTTCCCCGCCTTGCCGATCCCGGCAACGCGGCCGTCCTTCAGGCCGATGTCGGCCTTGTAAATCCCGGTATAATCCAACACGAGCGCATTGGTAATGACCGTATCCACCGCCCCTGCGGCCCGTGTCACCTGGCTCTGCCCCATCCCATCCCGGATGACCTTGCCCCCACCAAACTTCACCTCTTCGCCATACAGCATCGCATTCCCGCCAGAGCCGTCACCCCCTGTCATCGTGGCCCCTGCGCGTTCGGCAATCAAATCCCGCTCCACCTCAATGATCAGATCGGTATCAGCCAGCCGAACTTTATCCCCCACCGTCGGCCCAAACATGGCCGCATAGTCAGATTTCTTGATCGTCGCCGACATCAGGCCACCCTCGCTTCAATTCTCATAAATCAACCGCAACGCCTGCGTCCGCTCTTCGGTCAGCCGCGTCAGACACCCCACAAAGATCAATGGTGCAATACTGCCCCCCGCATAGGGCGCGGCCTCCACCTGACAGGCCGCGTCGCGATAAGGGATCCACAAACGCTGCGCCGCCCTAAGATCCGCTGCAAAACCGCCCCGCTCTGCCGCCGCCATCGCACGACCATAAACGGCGTTCAGCTCTGCATCCGCCAGTTGAAACTCCGCCGATCCGCACGCCGCCATATCCGCCGTGGTCCCTGCACAATCCTGCGCCTGAGACACCGCTGGAACAAGGCTCGCCACAACCAAAATCACCGCCGCACACCGCATTACAGCTCCCCCATCACACGCTGGTTAAACCCAAACACCCGCCGCGCGCCGGAGATCGGGATCAGTTCCACCTCTCGCCGCTGCCCCGGTTCAAACCGCACCGCCGTTCCCGCCGCGATGTTCAGCCGCCGCCCCCGCGCCGCCTCCCGGTCAAACTCCAACGCCGGGTTCGTCTCTGCAAAATGATAATGCGATCCCACCTGCACCGGACGATCGCCCGTATTGGCCACCATCACCGTCACAGCCTCCGCGCCTGCGTTCAGGGTAATCTCGCCCTCCGCCACAAACATCTCACCGGGTATCATCCTACTGCCCCTCGCTTCATCTTGCCAAAAATACTCAAATCTCACCTGATCGGATTATGCACCGTCACCAGTTTAGTCCCGTCCGGAAACGTCGCCTCCACCTGCACCTCGTGGATCATCTCCGGCAC
>JBCCAJ010000212.1:0-5404 GCA_039814845.1 Pseudomonadota bacterium
CATCACCTTGCCCGCCATCTCACTGGCCTTCAGCGCCTGCGTGGCGTGCCACAATGTGCGAGGCAAGCGGCGTATGCCCAACTCGGACAGTTCGCTTTCCGTCTTCTCATAAAGATCGAAATCCGTGGGATTGCCGGGGTCAACTTTGTTGCGGATGCCGTCGAGCGCACAAGTCAAATGCATCGCCATGGCCAGGTAGACATTCATCGTCAAATCACAGGCCCGATTTTCAATGCAATACCGGCTTTGTGGCAGGCGGAACTGACACGACCGGTTGTTGAACCCATAGGTGATATTGGTGGGCGCCCAGGTGACCGTGCCACCTTCGAACCCGCCCACACGCGGCACCAGACCGTTATAGGAATTGACGGTCGCGCAGGTCACAGCTGTGATCGCCTCGGCATGCTGCATCAGCCCGCCCACGGCCCATCGGCTCTCATCGCTCCAATCGCCATCTTTGGTCATAAAGATATTTTCACCCGGGCGGCTTTCATGCTGCATCGACATGTTGATATGCGCGCCCGACCGCCAATCACCGATGGTGGGCTTGGGCATGAAGGTCACGAACATCCCGTGGTTCTTGGCCACCTCTTTCAGCACGGTGCGCAGGAAGACCAGCCTGTCCGACATCTCCAGCATGTTGGTGTAGTGGAAATCGAGCTCGAACTGCGAATACGCCCCTTCGGCCACCACATCATGCATGTTCCAGCCGAGATCTTCGACAATGTCGATCAGCTCCTTCAGGAACGGCATGGAATCGATGGAATATTCCACGTCATAGCCGAACGCTTGCCGACGCGGGCGAATGCCATCCGCTGGGTCATCATCGAACGCCTTCACGGGCTGACCATTTTCATCATAGGTCATCACGATGAATTCCGGCTCCACCCCCGCGTAGCCGGTATAGCCATCCTCCGCCGCTTCCTGAATCGCACGTTTCAGCGCCTGACGCGGGCAGACATTATAGGGCGCATCCTCCCAATACAGATCGGAAAAGATCATCGCCATGGATGTATCCCACGGGCAGACATAAACCGCATCCAGATCCGGCACGACGACCTGATCGCTATCCGCCGGGCTGAGTTCCGGAACATATGATACCGAATGGACAGCGAATTGCGGCCCCTTGCCCAGGCAGAGCGGCTCAAAATCGCTCATCGGGACAGGCTTGGTTTTCGGAATGCCGTGCAGGTCAATCCACGCGGCCATCACATATTTGACGCCCGCCTCTTCCAGACGCTTCTTCACCTCGGGGATACGCGGGCGATTACGCTCCACTGCTTCTTCAAAGCTCTCGTAGTAAATCTTCTCAGCCATCTCTCAGCTCCTCAAATCTCAACCGGGCACAAAATCATCGGGATCAATGCCCGGCACATGTGTCAGCCCGGCAAGCTGTTTCCAATTGTGCGGATAGGCCGCGTAGAAGATCACGCAGCGATCATCGGCCTCATAGGTGATATGGTTGTCCTTGGGCACGTACAGTACATCGCCGCGATTGCAGATATAGGTTTCCCCATCGCAGGTCAGGCGGAAGGTGCCTTCGAGCACATAAATGATTTCATCGCAGGTCAGATCCCAGGGCACGACGATGTTCTTCAGAACATTGATCCCGCCGCACATGGTTTGCGACATGGCAGACGTCACCATGGGCTTGATATAGGTGTCGCTGTCCTTCTCAGCCATAGCGTTATAGCGGTCCTCGACCACGTCCCATTTGATCAGTTGAGGTGTGTTGCCCATGGTTTATGCGCCTTCCTTGGCCAGATGTTTCAAAATGCTCTCGTTGAGTTCGACCTTGTAGCCGTCGGGATCTTCGCAAAACGCGATGACCCGCGTGCCGTTTTTCATCGGCCCCGGCGGACGGGTTATGGTCACCCCGGCCGCTGCCAGCTCTTCACAGGCTTTGTAGACATCGGGTGTTTCAATGCACAGATGCCCCCAGCCGTTGCCTTTGTCGTAAGGTGTTTCCTGATCCCAGTTGCAGGTCAGCTCAATCGCCGGAAACTCCGCCTCCGGCCCGTAGCCGATAAAGGTGTTGGTGAATTTGCCCTCAGGGTAATCCGTGCGCCGCAGGACGCTCATCCCCAGAATGCCGCAGTAAAAGTCGAGCGATTTGTCCGTGTCCATCACCCGCATCATCGTATGAGCCAGCCTGAAGCCGCTATTGTCTGTCATATCTCTTCCCTAGTTTACCGCCCGGACAACATCCTGGGCCACCTTGTCTTGAAACGCGCGCACGCTGTCTTCCCACGCGGGCGACAGCAGCCCCCCGTTTTGCGCCGCGACGGATGCACGCCCCAGTTGTAACCGTTCCACCATCTCGTGATCTTCCTTGTGAACATCCCACCAAAGCTTCTTGAGCCCCTCGACCGCATCATCCGTCAGCGTCTGTCCCTCGGTCGTGTAAAGCGCCCGCTTTTGCACCATCGTGCCGGGGCCGGTGGGGATGTTCAGATAGACACCCAACTGGTCGGGGAAATATCGCCCCAGAATGAAGTTTGGATACATCGCCAGATACCGCGAACTCACCGCGAGGCTTCCGGCGGTCCCCACCTCCTCATCCAAGTCAACGGCACTGCCCATGCAATTGCCATCGATGATGGTGTAGTGATCCTCTAACGGCTGGTCTGTCGTGGATTTATGCACGAATTGAACGTGATAGGGTTCAATGAAGTTTTCCATCACGAATTTCCAATTGCAGGCAATCTCCCCGAATTCGAGCGTTCCGATGCAGTCCACCTTGTCCCAAGTCACGCCGTCCAGTCGCGCTTGAAGGGTGGCGGAATAGGTCTCAAAATCTTCTGCTTCCCCGTCGATATTAACGAAAATCCAGTCGTTCCAAATATGCGTGCGCACGCGGATCAGGCCCGTTTCTTCACGGCTCAGATCATCCAAAACATGCGCATTCGCACCACCGAAATGGGGCGTTCCGCGCAGTGCGCCATCCAGATCATAGACCCAAGCGTGATAGGGGCAGCGGATCAGGCTGCCCACATTGCGCGGTTCCTCCAGCAGCGTGAGACAGCGGTGGCGGCAGATGTTGTGAAAGACTTTTATGTCGCCATCGCGGTTGCGCACGATGAGCAACGGATGGCCCGCAAATTTAACCGGAATTGCGTCACCACGCTTTTTCAATTCATGCACAAACCCGATGCAGACCCAGTTTTTTGTAAAAACCGTTTGGCATTCCGACGCCCAGAACTCCGGGTCCGTGTAGGCCCCCGCAGGCAAGCCTCGCCGGGGGGAAGTGTCTTCCCAAAAGGGTTCTAACATCATCTTCAAGCTCGACATGCTGACCTCCTTTTCGTCCGACCGCCGTGCACGTGAATACTGATTCCGGTTGTTAAAAGTGAATGACTTTGCCTCATCCCTGTCCAGCAGATTTTGCGATTTCAGCATTTAATCTTGTGGTATTCGTAGAAATGCGCAGAAAAACGCCCACCTGATAACGAATTCGCATGGTCTGCGCCCATGCAATCCGTGCTACATCCTCACTATGATCGACACTGCTTTCACCCGCACCTTCGGCTTGAAGCATGCCATTGCGCTCGCACCTGAGCTGGGCCTCGCCCCAGGGCCTTTGGCCGCCGCTGTGGCGGATGCCGGTGGCTTGGGGTTGATCGGCTGCGGGGAAAACAACGCCGGTTGGATCGCAGAGGAATTTTCCAAGACAGGGGATGTGGCTGTGGGCTGTGGTCTGTCTTGTCGCGCTTTGGAAGCCAACCCGGCGAGGCTGGAGGCGGCTTTGCGTGGTCGTCCGCGGGCCGTCTACCTTCATGATGGTGACCCGCGCCCCCACGCGGCCAAGTTACATGTTGCGCGGGTGCGGATGATCTGTGAGGTGCAAACCCTTGATGATGCCAAGCGCGCGGTGGCGGCGGATGCCCATGTGATTGTCGCGCGCGGCGCGGATGCCGGCGGTCAGCCCGCTCCGCGCACGATGTTCAATCTGGTCCCCGAATTGGCCGCGTTCATCCGGCAAGAGGCGGATGATATGATCCTTCTGGCCTATGGAGGCGTGATCGATGCCCGCACCTTGGCGGCGGTCCTGACGCTGGGGGCAGATGGGGCGATGATGTCGACGCGGTTGATCGAAAGCGCGGAAGGCATGGCCTTGCAAGGGCCGCGCAGTCAGGGCATGGCGATGGTGCAGGATAAACCTCCGGTGACCGAGATCCTGACCCGGATCACTGCGCAGGCCGAAAAGGTGATAACCCACAGCAAAAGGGCCGTCATTCCATAACGGCCCCTCGCTGTTTCGTCTTAAAGTGAGAATTAGTCCCTTTGGTGGCGATGCCGGATGGTCAGCGGCAAGAACACATTCGCCATGCGATTGTGGTTGGGAACCAAAAGGCCGATGGGCCAGCTCGCCATGCGGCGATGTCCGGGAACCAGATGGGCAAACGGGAATTTCGCCATGAACCGCTGGCCCGGCACCAGAAGGCCGATTGGGAAAGACGCCATGCGCTTGTGCCCCGGCACCAGATGCGCAAAAGGAAACTTCGCCATAAAGCGATGCCCAGGCACCAAAGAGTTATTGCCCCGCTTGCCGTTGATCAGATGCGGGAAGGGCCAATTGGCCATATGCTTCCAGCCCCGCCGCGTCAGATGGCCGAAAGGGAACTTCGCCATGAATTTGTGGCCCGGCACAAGTAAGCCAATGGGGAAGGATGCCATCCGCTTATGCCCCGGCACCAGATGCGCGAAGGGGAATTTCGCCATGTACTTATTGCCCGGCACCAAAAGGCCGATGGGCCAGCTTGCCATGCGCTGATGCGGCTCAATAAGCGGTGCGATATTGGGCCGTTCCCGCGTGATCAGGGGCAGGCCGAAATTGGCCATGCGGGCATGTTTGTCAAACACCGCCAGATCAAGGCTGCTCGCCGGACGGCGAGAAATCAGCGGGATCGGCCAGTTGGCCATGTGGAAATTGCCGGTCGGTACATTGAGCGGCCGTGTCATCATCAGCGGGCCACCGGGCAGAATCTTGTGACCTCGCGCCACTGCCGGGTTGCGCACGAAGACTTCTTCGACCTCACCCACCATGGGGGATGCGCCGAAATCATCGGCGGCAGACCGTACAATCTTGGCCACGCCCAACGGCTTGTAGCCCGCCTTGACCATTGCAACAGCCCCGCCAGAGGCCATCGCTTTCTCATAGGCCGCCGCCGCGCTGGCATTGACGCCGCTATTGCCAAGCGTGTCCGCCAACCCGGCCGCGTCGTCATAAACCGACACGATATAGGCCGGGACGCGCTGGCGTTTGATCAGCTCTGTCCGGAACGCGTCCGCCTGGTCGGCGCTCTCAAAATATCTTGTGATGACCGTTGTCATGATACCTCCACTGGGTTGGTCGTTGGTCCAGACGGATCTGTACCGGTTCCGCTAAATTTGCCGGACGCCC
>JBCCAJ010000269.1:0-4540 GCA_039814845.1 Pseudomonadota bacterium
CGGCACCGTGCATCTGGATGCCCAAAACATCGCCACCCTGCCCGGCTGGCAACTGGCCGCGCGTCGTGCGGTCCTGCCTCAGGCCAGCCGCATCGCCTTTCCCTTCACCGTCTTTGAAATCGTCCGCCTTGGCCTGACAGCAGCTGCCGAGGCTGCAGGCGATGCGCGCGTGTCCGAGGCGCTGGCCCGCGTGGGCCTCGCGGGATTTGAAGGGCGGTTTTACCAGGAACTCTCCGGCGGCGAACAACAGCGCGCCCAGCTGGCCCGCGTTCTGACCCAAGTTTGGGAACCGGTTGGGCCGGACGGGCCGCGCTGGCTCTTTCTGGATGAGCCTGTGTCCTCTCTCGATATCGGGCATCAGCTGGAGGTCATGACCCTGCTGTCCGACTATGCCAAGGCCGGCGGCGGGGTAGTGGCGGTGATGCATGATCTGAACCTCACCGCGATCTATGCCCAAGACATCGCCATGCTGAGGGCCGGACAGATCATGCGACAGGGTACACCGCAAGAGGTGCTGACAGACGACGTCCTGAGCGCGGCCTATGGCTGCCCGATCCGGGTGGGCGTTGCGCCCCAAAAAGGCATACCATTCGTGCTGCCGCAAATGGCCGGACAAGACTGATCAGCCAAGACCATCCAGATTGAGCTTGGGCGGATCCGCATCCTCCACCTTGCCGCGCACGATATTGAGAAAGGTCAAAGCCTCGCTCATCTTTGCGGCATCAATCTGCAGCTCGGCAAATCCTTCGGCGATCACAGCGCGGGCGCGGGTCAGCACCTCTTGGCCAAAAGGCGCAATGGTCACGACGACGCGCCGCTCATCCGCCTCTGCCCGCTCTCGGGTGATTGTGCCGAAGGAGGCCATCTTTTTCAGCAAGGGCGAAAGGGTGTTGGCTTCAACACCTGCGCGATTGGACAGATCAGAGACAGACATCGGCCCGTCCCGTTCCAACGCCATCAGGATAACGAATTTTGGATAGGTCAGCCCCGTTTCAGAAAACGCAGCCTGATAGTACCGCCCGAAACTACGGTGGAGCGTATATATATTAAAGCACAGCAATTCGCTGAGCGTATCTGGGAGCGATGTTTGATCCATGGCCGCCAAACATAGGCAGAAAATCGCGAATGCGAAAGGGTTGACTTTCATTTATTCGTATAAGAATACTTCGTGTACGATTTATTTTTGAAAAGGACACTGCCATGACCTCTCTTACCCGCCGCAGTTTCGGCCTTGCTGCCCTCTCCACTCCCGCCATTCTGACCACCACGACCCTTCCCGCGCGGGCAGATGGCCACGCGAAAGGCGCGCCCGCCCTCTTTGACGTGCCCATCGGAAATTACCGTATGACCGCACTGTTCGATGGCATGGGCCCGCTGCAAAAGGGCATGTTCTCTGCCGAGGATCCGGCCACCATTGATGCGGCCCTGGCCGCAGGTGGCATCACCGGCGATGCCCTGCCTGCCCCTATCACCGCCTTTTTGCTGCAAAGCGACGACCGCACCATCCTGATCGACGCAGGCTTTGGTGATCTGGACATGTTCGGCCCGGATTTCGGGCGCGTCTTTTCTGGCCTTCATGCTTTGGACGTCGCACCCGGTGATGTGGATCTGATCATCGTCACCCATGCCCATCCCGACCATATCGGCGGCATGATGAGCGGCGGCAGCGCGGCCTTCCCCAATGCAGAAGTCGCGATCACGCAAGCCGAACTCGATTTCTGGGGCGACGCGGGCATCATGGCGCAGGCCCCGGAAGAGGCGCAGGGCCTCTTTCAACTGGCCCAAGGTGTCTATGGCGCCTATGGCGACCGGTTGATCCCAGTAGCAGACGGCACCGAAGTGGCCCCCGGCATCACGCTGGAGCTTTCCCCCGGCCACACGCCCGGTCATGCGCTTGTCCATATCGACGGCGGATCACGAGAGCTGCTGATGGTGGCCGACACGCTGCATTCTGCGGTTTTGCACACGGCCCTGCCTGATGTAGGCTTTGGGTTCGACACTGACAGTGCGCAGGCCGCCGCCTCTCGCCGGCGCGTGTTTGACCGGGCGGCAGCGGACAATCTGCTGATCGCTGGCACCCACCTGCCCTTCCCGGGTGTTGGGCATTTCGTACAGTCTGGGGATGCTTACGCCTACGTGCCCGCAAGCGTCATTTAAGGCCCCGGCGCGGAGTCAAGGCCCTTGGGCCGCCGCGCCTTCGTCAGGCCCCACCAAGGGCCTGGCGAAATTGTGAGTGAAGCGCATCGTTCAACTTTACAGCGGGGCGTCACGATAAAACGCTCTCGTTTGAGGTTAGGATCGCCAGACCGGGGCCTTAAAAAAGCCGCTCTTTCGTGTTCTTTATCAAACTCTCAAAGGCGGCACATCTGCCGGATCAAGCACCAGCTCAATCAACACCACGCCCTCACGTGTCTTGAGCATATCCAACGCCTCACCCAGCGCATCAGAGCCATCCACCCGCACCGCCTGCGCCCCCATCGCCCGCGCCACATCCGCAAATCCCGGCCAATCCAGATGCGAACTGGCCGGATCCATCTGCCGGTGCTCAAACTGGATATGCTCCGCGCCATAGGCGCTGTCATTGGCCACCACCACGACCATGTTGAGCCCCAGCCGGATCGCGGTATGTAGCTCCGTCAACCCGCCCAGCATGAAGCCGCCATCGCCACAGCAGGCCACGACCATGCGATCCGGTTTGGCCACCGCCGCGCCAATCGCCTCCTGCAAACCCAGCCCGATGCAGGTGAAATGCGTCGCAGGGATGAAACTCTGCGGACCTGGTACGCTCATCCGCGCCCAGATCTCTGTCATGAAGCGACCCACGTCCGTCACGATGATCCGGTCGTCCGGCAGCCCCGCTTCCAACGCCTCCAGCGCCTCAACATAGTTCACGAACCCCTCCGGCGTGCGGTTGGGCGGCGTGGGGTGATGACGAAGCGCATCCGCATCCAATTCCTTGGCAAATCCCGACGGCGCGATCTCCGCCTCATCCAGCCAATAGCGGATCAAATCTGCGGCAGGCGCGGCATCCGCAATCAGCGCGGCATCGGGATGCATCCCCCGCCCAATCGCAGCCGGGTCAATATCCACCTGCACCAAGCGCTTATCTTTCAGCAGTTTGCCATGATCGGTGGTGTAGTAATGCAGCCCTGCCCCGAATGCGACGATGCAATCGGCCTGCGCCATCACCTCATAAGCCGCAGGCGTGCTGAGCGTGCCGATAATGCCGATATTCGCCGGGTGATCCGCGAAAAGCCCATTGCCCCGCAGCGTCGTGGCCAAGGGCGCCTCCAACCGATCCGCCAACGCGACCAACGCGTCTTTCGCGCAAATGGCCCCATGCCCCGCCAGTATCAGCGGCCGCCGGCCCGAAGCGATCATGCCAACCGCCTCATCCACCACATCGCTTTGTGCAATCCCTTGCGGCTGTTCAAAGGCGGTCAAGGGCGCGGCCTGCTCGCCCGCTTCTTCCCACATCATGTCCACGGGCATGTTCAGTACGACGGGCCGTCTTTCAGCGCGTGCACGATAAAACGCCCGCGCCATATCCTGCGTCGCGGTGGCCGGGTTGCGCATCTGTTCAAACCCCGCGCCCGTTGCCTTGAAAATCTCCCGCTGATCAACATTCTGATGATGCAACAGATTTTCCGCCGGCGTGTCCCCGGCCAAAAGCACAATCGGAACATGCCCCTTCACGCCTTCCACCAGCGCAGTCACACAATTGGTCACCGCAGGCCCGTGGGTCACCGTGGCCACGCCCACCCCGCCTGTCACCTGCGCGTACCCCATCGCCATCAACACGGCGCTGCCCTCATGGGCCACTGAGATGAAGCGCCCGCCATGGGCACGCATCCAGTGATCAACCATGAACAGATTGGCATCCCCCATGAGACCAAAAAGAGCATCCACTTTGTGATCTGTCAGGCTCTGGGCGAGCGCTTGGTGCACCAGGGTCACGTTCGTCATACCCGCAATCTGGCACAGCCGGGCCGAATTGCAATTCCTGTTTGCCACGCCACGCATTCTTCAAAAGAATGCGACCGAAGTCTTTCAAAGACTTCGCTTCCCTGGACCAAAATTTCGAAAAATCCGTCTCGCCGCGCCACATGTTTTGCGTTACGCTACCCCGCGACTATATAATCATTCAGTCGCAAAATATCTCTTAGGGAGTGCACATGTCCGACAACTACCAGAAATTCTACATCAACGGCGCATGGGTCGCGCCCGAGGCTGGCTCCACCACCTTTGATGTGATCCACCCCGGCAATGAAGAGGCCGTAGCCACCATCGCCATGGGCACCTCCGCTGATGTTGACAAGGCCGTGGCCGCAGCCAAAGACGCCTTCAAAACCTTCGGCCAATCCAGCGTTGAAGACCGCGTCGACCTGCTGGAACGGATCCTAAAGGCATATGAGGCCCGTGAAGAGGAATTCGTGCGCATGATGCCCCATGAGATGGGCACCACCCTGTCATTTTCGCGTGAAGTGCATCAACCCGTGGGCGTGGGCCATCTTGAAGCGGCGATTGAGGCATTGAAGGC
>JBCCAJ010000278.1:0-4430 GCA_039814845.1 Pseudomonadota bacterium
AGCGTCAGCCTCCTCCCTTGAAAAGGGGTTGGACACTGGCGGCAAGAACGACATGTCTGCGGCTCAGAAGGTGGGTGCGGCAATCGCCGAGCGCGCCAAGAAAGCGGGCGTGTCCGAGGCCTATTTCGACCGGGGTGGGTTTCTCTTCCACGGTCGTATCAAGGCGCTGGCTGATGCCGCCCGTGAGGGTGGTTTGAAAATCTAAAGTGAAGGCACGCCGCGCTGGCCTGCCTCGATGATCCGGGGGTTTCGCTCACTGGGATCGGATGCACAGGGCGGAACGCCCACACTGAAAGGACGCCACTATGGCAAGAGATGACAATCGACGGGGTCGCGATCGTGATGAGGCCCCAGAATTCGCAGACCGCCTTGTGGCGATCAACCGCGTCTCCAAGACGGTGAAGGGTGGTAAGCGTTTCGGCTTTGCCGCGCTTGTCGTCGTGGGTGACCAGAAGGGTCGCGTGGGCTTTGGCAAAGGTAAAGCCAAAGAGGTGCCCGAGGCGATCCGCAAGGCCACTGAACAAGCCAAGCGCCAGATGGTGCGCATTCCGCTGAAGGAAGGCCGCACGCTGCACCACGATGTGGAAGGCCGTCATGGCGCCGGTAAGGTTGTCATGCGCACAGCGCCTACGGGTACTGGGATCATCGCCGGTGGTCCGATGCGTGCCGTGTTCGAAATGCTGGGTGTGCAGGATGTGGTTGCGAAATCCATCGGTTCTCAGAACCCCTACAACATGATCCGCGCCACGTTGAACGGCCTTGGCAAAGAGGCAAGCCCCCGCATGGTGGCACAGCGTCGTGGCAAGAAAGTCGCCGACATTCTGCGCCGTGATGATGCGCCCGCCGCTGAAGCCGCGGAAAGCTAAGGAGAGAGAGACATGGCAAAGACAATCGTCGTCAAACAAGTCGGCTCCCCCATCCGCCGCCCCAAAGAACAGCGCGCGACATTGGTGGGCCTTGGCCTGAACAAAATGCACAAAACCCGTGAGCTGGAAGATACCCCTTCCGTGCGCGGCATGGTCGACAAGATCCCCCACCTGGTGGAGATCATCGAAGAAAAAGGCTGAGCCTATGCCGGGGTGAACCCCGGTCTACGGAATGCTTGGAACCCCGGTCTGTATGGCCGGGGTTTTGCGTTTGGGCACAAGAAAGACGGGTGAGTAAGCTAAACGACAAATCTTGTCGCAAATTGGCATACCCTTGTGTTCTGCAGATGCTTCCTTGGATCCCGACAACAAGGAGAGTCCCATGGCGACAGAGACCAAACGCAGAAAACGCGGTGGCGGGCGCGCAGGCAATGCTGACAGGCGTGGATCGGCCACCGATCACCAGATGCCATGGAACCCGCCGGTCAATACTGATCGCCCGACCGAGCCTCTGACGGAAGAGGGTGTGCAGGCTATCCATAACGGGGCCATGCGCATTCTCGAAGAAATCGGCATTGAATTTCTGAACCATGAGGCGCTTGAGATCCTGCGCGCGTCCGGTGGCTGCACAATCAACGGCGAAAACGTCCGTATGGGCCGCGATTTCGTGATGGAAAAGATCGCGCTCGCCCCCTCCAAATGGACGATCACGCCGCGCAATCCTGACCGCACTCTCACCATGGGCGGCAACAACCTTCTTTTTGGTAACGTGTCCTCTCCGCCCAGCTATTGGGATATGAATATCGGTAAGAAAGTCACTGGCACGCGCGAGATGTGCGCGAATTTCTTCAAGCTGAGCCAGCATTTCAACTGCATTCACTTCATCGGCGGCTACCCGGTGGAGCCGCAGGATGTGCATGCCTCCATCCGCCATCTGGACGCGCTTTATGACAAGCTGACACTCACGGACAAGGTCGCGCATGCCTATTGTCTGGGTAAGGAACGCGTTGAAGACGTGATGGAAATGGTGCGCATCGCGGGCGGGCTGACGGATGAAGAATTTGAAGCCACGCCGCGCATGTACACCAACATCAACTCCACCTCGCCACTCAAGCATGACATTCCCATGCTGGATGGTTGGATGCGCATGGCGCGGCGCAACCAGGGCTTGGTCTGCACGCCCTTCACATTGGCAGGTGCAATGGCCCCTGTGACCATGTCAGGTGCTGTGTCGCAGTCTTTGGCGGAAGGTCTTTGCGCTGTCGTGCTCGCGCAGCTGGTCCGCCCCGGTGCCGCCTGCGCCATTGGCACGTTTACGTCCAATGTCGACATGAAATCCGGGGCACCTGCCTTTGGCACACCAGAATACATGCGCGCCACGCAAATGACGGGCCAATTGGCGCGGTTTTATGGCCTGCCCATGCGTGCGTCAGGCGTCTGCGCGGCCAACGTCCCTGACGGCCAAGCCACTTGGGAGACATCCAACAGCCTTTGGTCGGCCGTGCAAGCGGGCGCGAACATGGTCTATCATGCGGCGGGATGGCTTGAGGGTGGGTTGATTGCCTCCCCCGAAAAATTCATTATGGACTGCGAGATTCTTCAGCATATTCAACGCTATATGGATCCTATGCTCACCGCGACCGGTCCCGATGAGATCGCGGTGGAGGCGGTGCGCGAGGTGGGTGACCAAGGCCATTTCTTCGGCATACAGCACACGCAAGACCGCTACACCACGGCCTTCTACCAACCGTTCCTGAGCGATTGGCGCAATTATGAGGCCTGGGAGGCCGCGGGCGGCATCTGGACCCCTCAGCGTGCCAATCAGCAATTCCACGACATCATCGCCAACTTTGAGGCCCCGCCGATGGATATCGCGATCTGCGATGAATTGGCCGAATTCGTCGAACGGCGCAAACGCGAAGGCGGCGCACCAACGGACTTTTAAGGTGTTTTAAATCGCCGCCCTGCTGCCTTACGCAGAAAATACCGACAATTGGAGACGTTGGGCTGCCGTTAAGAAACGCCATGCCACACTGATGTGACAGTTAGTGGAGGCAGTTTTGCACGGGCTCATGAACAGGGCGGTCGAAAGATTTGCCCGCGACACATATGGCGATGCTTTCTGGGGGTCGGTTGCGGATGCGGCTGGTCTCAACTTCACGTCGTTCGAGGCGATGCTGCCCTATGAGCGAGACACCACAGATCGCGTGGTAAATTCTTTGGCCGACGGCTTGGGCAAACGTCGCGAGGAGGTGCTGGAAGACATCGGCACATATCTTGTCGCCTCGCCCAAGACGGATGCATTGCGCAGGTTGTTGCGCTTTGGCGGCACCGATTTTGTGGAATTCCTGAACTCTTTGGATGAACTGCCTGCTCGCGTGCGTATGGCTGTGCCTGATCTGCCGATGCCGCAATTGGAACTCAAAGAGGAAGACCCTCAGGTTTTTGAACTAGTCGTGCACCCTATGCCGGGAACAGAGGGGCTGTTCGGTCACGTTCTTTTGGGGCTTTTGCGGGCAATGGCCGATGATTACGGCGCGTTGGTTTTTCTTGATCCCAACCCGGGCGAGAACGGGAAAGACGTTATTGATGTGCGCCTTCTCGATATCGACTTTGCCGAAGCGCGTGAATTCGAACTGGGGACAGCGACCGGATGAACAGCGTCGTGCACAGCCCAAACTCTTTGATGCCCATGATGGATGTACTCTGCCCTTGGTATATTGTGGTGGATCACACAGGTTGCATTCGCCACACCGGGGCACCCGTTCTCAAATTGAACGAAGGCCGCGCGCTCGCCGGTACGCCGCTTTTGGATTTTCTGGAATTGCGCCGTCCCAAAACGCTTCACGGAATCAAGGGTCTTTTGGCGCAAAGCGGGCGCAAGTTGCACTTCGTGACCCGCACTGCGCCCCACACGGAACTCAAAGGCGTGATCGCGTCTGTGCCGGACGGGGCAGTGCCCGGCCTGGAAAAGGGAGCGGTGCTAAGTCTTGGGTTTGGCATCTCCGTGACCGATGCAGTGCGCAACTACGCGTTGACCGGCAATGATTTTGCACTGACTGATCTAACGGTCGAAATGCTATATCTTGTCGAGGCGAAAAGCGCGGTGATGAGCGAATTGCGCCACCTCAACACCCGGCTTGAGAATGCCAAGATGGAGGCCGAAGAGAGGGCGCTGACAGACACGCTGACAGGTCTTGGTAACCGCCGCGCCTTGCGCCTTGCGATGCAGCAATTGCAGTCGCGCGACACGGGTTTTGCGATGATGCACATCGATCTGGACCACTTTAAAGCGGTCAATGACACCCATGGCCATGCTGCGGGCGATGAGGTGCTGTTGCGCGTCTCTGACCGGTTGCGCATGGTGACGCGGGTCGAAGATACCGTGATCCGGCAGGGCGGCGATGAATTCACGCTTGTTTTGCCCGGGGCCGTGGATAAGGCGAATATTTCAAAGCTGGCGGAACGTCTGATCCGCGAGGTTGAAAAACCCATCCCCTTTTCGGCGCAGCAGCTGCATGTGTCTGCCAGCATTGGGATCAGCATCGCCTCCGATGCGTCCTG
>JBCCAJ010000385.1:0-3315 GCA_039814845.1 Pseudomonadota bacterium
GCGGGCAAAAAGTTCGAAGATATCAAGATCGTTTCCACCGGCGGCGGCGCGGCGGGCATTGCCTGCCTGAACCTGCTTCTGAAGCTGGGTGTTAAACGCGAAAATGTCTGGCTTTGCGATATTGCGGGCCTCGTCTATGAGGGCCGGACAGAAGAAATGACCCAACAAAAGGCAGAATTCGCCCAAAAGACCGATTTGCGCACGTTGGATCAGGTGATCGAAGGGGCAGATCTGTTCCTTGGCCTGTCCGGTCCGAGGGTCCTTAGCCAGGACAACGTCGCCAAAATGGCCGACCGTCCCATAATCTTCGCTCTGGCCAATCCAACACCAGAGATCATGCCAGACGTGGCACGCGAGGTTGCCCCCAACGCCATCATCGCCACCGGCCGCAGCGATTTTCCCAATCAGGTCAATAACGTGCTGTGTTTCCCCTTCATCTTCCGTGGTGCGTTAGACGTGGGGGCGACCACGATCAATGACGCGATGGAGATTGCCTGCGTCGAAGGCATCGCCGAACTGGCCCGCCAAACCACAAGCGCGGAGGCCGCCGCCGCTTACAAAGGCGAACAACTGACCTTCGGCGCCGACTACCTGATCCCCAAACCCTTTGACCTGCGCCTGTCAGGCGTGGTGTCGACCGCCGTGGCGCGGGCGGCAATGGAAACCGGCGTGGCCATGCGTCCGCTTGATGATGTCACCGCCTACCGCCAGAAACTTGATGCGTCGGTCTACAAATCCTCGTTGCTCATGCGCCCTGTCTTTGAAGCTGCAGGCACCACCGCCCGGCGAATTGTCTTCTCGGACGGCGAAGATGAACGCGTGCTGCGGGCCGCGCAAACCATTCTGGAAACCACAATAGAACAGCCCATCCTGATCGGGCGTCCGGATGTGATCGCGGCGCGTTGTAATCGCATGGGGCTTAAGATCAAACCGGGGAAAGATTTCTCCATGGTCAATCCCGAAGATGACCCGCGCTATCGCGACTACTGGCGCAGCTACCATGAAATCATGAAGCGCCGTGGTGTGACGCCTGACCTGGCTCGGATGATCATGCGCACCAACACCACGGCCATCGCGGCCATCATGGTTCAACGCGAAGAAGCGGATGCGATGATCTGCGGGCTGTCGGGCGAATATCGCTGGCACCTGAACTACGTCAATCAAGTGCTGGGCAGTGACACGCTGTACCCCCATGGATCGCTGTCGTTGATGATCCTGGAGGACGGGCCGGTGTTCATCGCGGACACCCATGTGCATGTTTTCCCCACACCCGAAGAACTGGCCCGCATTGCCGTCGGCGCGGCGCGCCACGCCCGCAGGTTCGGCGTCGATCCCAAGATTGCCTTCTGTTCGCAATCGCAATTCGGTAATCAAGGCAGCGATTCTGGCAAACGTCTGCGCGCGGCCATTGCCCATCTGGATGAAGCACCGCGTGATTTCATCTATGAAGGTGAAATGAATGTCGATGCGGCCTTTGACGCCGATCTGCGCGCACGGCTTTTGCCGGAAAACAGATTGCAGGGCTCCGCAAACATTCTGATCTTTTCCAACTCTGATGCGGCTTCTGGCGTGCGCAACATTCTGAAAGTGAAGGCAAATGGGCTTGAGGTCGGGCCGATCCTGATGGGCATGGGAAACCGCGCTCATATCGCGACGGCTGGGATCACCGCGCGCGGTCTTTTGAACCTTGCCGCGATCGCGGGCACGCCCGTGACGCAATACGGCTAGGCCACTTGGAGCTTTGCCGTGAACCCCCGCTTTACCTTTTGGCTATAGGGTCTGCCGCTGAATTCAAAGGGCGAGGAACATATGCCAGCTGTTCAACGTATACTGAGCTTGCTGTCTGGAGGAGACCGCGAGCTAGATGAGCGCGGTGCCACTCCGGAAGAGATGTCAGAGACAGCGGAGATCGACCGCGACGCGCCAGTCGAAGTCGCGCAGGATTACCCCGTGCCCGAGGTCAAAGAAGACCGCAGAGATCCACCACAGCGGCGGCGTAGCGATCCCATCATCTCTGGTTTGGCGCGCAGCACCGGGGAATTAGGTCGTGACATTGTCGAGGTCGTGGCCTTCATTGACGATCTGGATATCCGATCCAAAACTCAGCAGGATGCTTTGTCTGTTGCGCGCAGGAACGCAGATGAGGTTGTAGACGCCAATCAATCCATATCCACATCGCTTGAGGACATGCGCAAGGCCACATCGGATGTGCAATCACTGGTCGGGTCTTCTGAGACGGTGCTGCAAAACAGTGGGCAACACTGCTCAGAGATCGTGGATCACGTGATGGAAATCACGCAAAACATGGATGACGTTTTGGAAGCGTTGCAGCACGTCCAGCAGGGCAATCAAAGCATCCGCGACATCGCCAAAACCGTGCATCTTCTGGCCATCAATGCTCGGATTGAAGCCTCTCGCGCGGGGGAGGCCGGGGCGGGCTTTGCCACCATCGCCGGCGCGATCAATGAACTGGCGAACACCACGTCCGTAACCGTGGCCAACGTGCAAGGTTCTGTTGAAGAACTGACAGAAACAGTGCGCCGGTTGTCGGAGGGGTCACAATCGGCCTGTGATAAGTCAGGTGAGGTGATCGCCAGCAACACGGAAATGTCCGCCGCAATGGGGGAGATTACGCAGGCCATGCGTGGCCTCAGCGATTTGACAGGCGGCGTGTTCGATAAACTGGGCCACAGCCAATCTGCCACCGGTGCTTTTGGCCAGGCTTTTCACGACATCGAAAGCTCGATCTCGGACACCACAACGCGTGTGTCACAAATGCGGGAAAGAACGGCCCATCTGGTCGACCAAACAGAAAGCATGGTTCAGGATTCTGTGCGCATCGGGGCCAAAACGGATGACAGCCCGTTCATTGAACGTGTGCAAGATGACGCCGCCCAAATCTCCGCCATATTTGAGGCGGCCATCGACAACGGCGCGATCACCAGTGCCGATCTCTTCTCGCAAAGCTACACACAGATCGCCGGCACCAATCCCGAACAGGTGCTGACGCCTTTCACGGCCTTCACCGACAAGGTGCTGCCCCCCGTTCAGGAGGCTGCGCTGAACCATTCCGACAGGATGGTTTTCTGTGCAGCCGTGAACATCGACGGCTATTTGCCCACCCATAACCGCAAGTTTTCAAAACCGCAGGGCAAGGACCCGGCGTGGAATACGGGCAACAGCCGCAATCGCCGCATTTTTGATGATCGCGTGGGGCTAAAGGCTGGGCAGAATACCAAACCTTTCTTGTTACAGGTCTACCGCCGCGACATGGGCGGTGGTGTCTTCAAAATCATGAAAGACCTGTCTGCCCCC
>JBCCAJ010000382.1:0-3329 GCA_039814845.1 Pseudomonadota bacterium
GACGGGCGCGATGTGACCAGTGCCGGTGGTCTGCCGGTCAATTGGGTGACGGAGTATGACAACATCCGTCTGCGCGGCAAACTGCTGGGGGAGTGGGAGACGAGTGCGGGTCAGCTGACCGTGAACTTTGCCGCTGAATATCAGGACGGCCAAACCCCGCAGACGCGCAACACGGTGAGTGCCCCCGGTGGGTTTGCCACGCCCACGGCCCGCGTACTGCAAAACCCATCCACCAACGCGCGGACCTATGACACGGAAACCAACATCGTGTCCTTTGACGCAACGCTGGCAACGGCTGTGGGGGATTTCCAGTTCTTCACCTCCTACATTGATGACGATTTCCAATCGGTGCCGGAACAGACCTTCCCGTCACCCATTACGGCGGGTGAAGAGCTGGCCACATATGAACTGACCTACAGTTTCGGGGAGGATCAACGCGTGCGGCGCGGAGAGCTTTCCGGTCTGGTCGGGCTGCATTTCGAAGATCGGGAACAGAAGGTCTTTGCCATCACGTTGACGCCCTTCGGGCCTTTGACGGCGGACACATCGTCATCGTCTGAAACCACATCCGTTTACGCGGATTTGCGCTATGGCCTTACTGACAACCTGACCATTTTCGGTGGCGCGCGCATGCTTTGGTTTGATGCCACGCGCACGCAAGGCACGGTCGCGCCACCTGCGCCGCCTCCCATCATGTCGGCGCCTTTCACGACGACAAATTTGAACGAAGAAGAGTTTCTGCCTGCGATCGGATTGGCCTACTATTTCTCGGAAAACAATGTGCTGAGCGCCTCGGTCCGTACTGGCTATAACCCCGGTGGGGTGGGCGTGAATGCGTTCCTGGGCAATGTCTACACGTTCAACAGCGAAACCGTGACCACGGCAGAGGTGACATTCCGCGGTGAAAACGCCTCCGGTACGCTCAGCTATGGCGCGACGGCGTTCTACAACTGGCATGACGATCCGCAGCTTTTCACGGAAACCGTGCCGGGCAACCGGTTCACGCTGCAGGTGATCAACCAGCTTGAAGGGGAAAGCTACGGGCTGGAACTGGATGGTCAGTGGCAAGCCACCGAAAGGCTGCGGTTCGATGCCGCCTTGGGTCTTCTGGAAACGGAGATCACGCAAGCCAGCGCCGCGCGGCCGCAGTTGAACGGAAACAGTTTCGGGCAGGATCCCAACGTGACGCTGTCGCTGGGCGGCGAGATTCAGTTGACCCGCGTTCTGTCGGCAGATGCGCGCGCCACTTATCGCGGGGAAAGCTTCAGCGATGTCAACAACACCCCGGGCGACAAGGTGGGCGATTTCTGGCTGGTCGATCTGGGGCTGACTGCGGATTTCAACGACCGCACGACCCTTCGTGCCTATGTCACCAATGTGTTCGATGAAATCGGCGTCACGCGGTTCGTGGGCGGCGGCACCTTTGCGGATGTGACCGCGCCGCGGACATTTGGGATGACACTCACCAGCAGGTTCTAAGGGGAGACCCACATGCCAGATGCCACCATCAGGCCGGTCGTCATTCTGGTCGGCCTGATGACCTTTGCCGCGTCGATCATGGCGCAGTTTGCCACCCAAGGCGTGGCGCTGTTTTTGCGGGCAGAAGAGACATCGTCCGGCACAATCGGGCTGATCTATCTGGCGGCCATTCCTTACACGATGCGGTTTCTCTGGGCGCCGTTGGTGGATCGCAGCGGGCTTGGCGGGCAAGGGCGCTACGCCCGGTGGTTGATCGTGACACAGATCGCATCCGCGCTGGCCATTGCGGCGATGGGACTGGTGAACCCCGCCTCTGCCCCTTTGGCGATTATTGCCATCGTCGCTGTTTTCATGGTGTCTGCGGGAACGCAGCAAACGGCGCTGGGCGGGTTGATGGCGGCGAGTGTTCCGGCAGAACACTATCCAAGGGTCACATCCGTTCAGGGCGTGTCGTCCGGGCTTGCGGGCTTCATCCTGGGCGCGGCGGTGCTCTATGTGCTGGCGGATGTCGGGTGGACGGCTGTGATCGCGGCACTCACCGTGATCTCAATGGCCGGGTGCGCCGTGGCGATATGGCTGGCCCCGCCTGCGGATGTCCCGCGACGCCGCGAAGAACCGCGCGTGTCCATGCTGAGCCATTTCACGATCTTCAAAGACCCCCGCGCGCGGCGGTTGTTCGTGATATCGGCGCTGATCAATTGTTCCGTCGGCATACCCTACGGCACCAAAGCGGTTCTGTTCATTGATGCAGGCTTCAGCGTGTCGGAGGGCGCGCTTTACGGCATTGTGCTGGGCAATCTGTTTGGCATGCTGGGCGCGCTTGCGATCCGGCCGGTGATTGATCGGCTGGGTGGGATGAAAGTGCTCGCAGGCCTTGGATTTATGAATGTCGCGGTGGTCCTGCCCTTCGCCGTCATGGCCATGGGCGGGCTCGGCGCGATGGGCACAATCGTGCTGGTTCTTTTTGCCAGCTTTTCCGTCTTTGCTTCCTTTATCGCCAGCCGGTCTCTGATCATGGGGTATTGCAAGCCGGGACGTCAGGCCACGGAACTGGCGAGCTTTGTGGGTCTTGAAGGCGTCATCTACTTGGTGATCGCCGGTATCAGCCTCGCTGTGCTGGATCACGTTGGTCTGGCAATCATTCTGTTCTGCCTGCTTCCGTGTTCCGCCTTTGGGTTGCTTTTGGCATGGCGTTACCGGACGGACTGTTCCAACGTGCCAATGAAGTCTTTGGCATAGTTTCAGACAAAGACACATAGGGCCTATTGCCGGGTTTAGTGCTCAATCAGTTTGATCTTTGTCCAGCGACGCCCCCGCCACATCGCCAACATCACACCCGCTTTCAGCGCCTCTTCCAGAATGTAGACATACCACAGGCCCAGCACGCCCAACTCCAGCACCACAACGGCCACATAAGCCGCCGGTTACGCAATTCCAAAGGTCAGGAGAAGGCTCGCAATCACCGGTCGATTGACATCACCGCACGCCTTCAGAGAGTTGAACAGGATCAGGTTCACGGTGCGAAGCGGCATCACAAAGACCTGCAACAGCAGGATCGCAGCAATGCTTGACAGGATTTCAGGATCTTGCGTCAGAATCCCCAGTAGCGGCTCATGGATGAGATAAAACAGCATCGTGGCCCCCATCGCGAAAGCCCCTGTGATCAACGCTGTGCGCTGGCCCCGGCGAAGGGCAGCCTCGTTTTCACCTGCACCTTTGTCGTAGCCCACCAGCACCTGATTGCCGTGGGAAATGACAAAGGTGATGATCATCAGAATTTGCGTCAGCGTCAGCGCGTAAGACCGTGTGAGAACCGCACTCACCCCCAGCGCGGCGATCATCGAAACCAC
>JBCCAJ010000060.1:0-10075 GCA_039814845.1 Pseudomonadota bacterium
TCCACCGCGCTTGCTGCGGCTTTGACCGTTTAAAGGCTGGCCGCTGTCCGCCGCACTGTTTCAATACGCTGCGCGTTGGGCGGGTGCGTGCCAAGGAACACGTCGCCCGGATCGGGGATCTGATTGAAGAACTCCGCCCCGCGCACCGGATCATAGCCCGCACGTTTGGCAATCACCGTGCCCAGCGCGTCGGCCTCAAGTTCAAAATCCTTGGAATAGGTTCGCGATCCGACGCCCGCACCCAGATCGGCAGCAGATTGCACCGTGCCCGTCCCAGCCCCGAGGATCGCTGCAAGACCGCCTGCCAGGATCGCCCCGGTCGCGGCGGTCTGTTGCGTTTTGGGGATGTGCCCGGCGATGTGGTGCGCCGCCTCGTGGCTGAACACAAACGCCAGTTCATCGGCATTGCGCACCGTTGCCAGAAGCGCGTTGTTGAAGGCCAGAATGGGCCGACCATCGCGTGTCAGCGTCTGGAATGCATTGGGCGGCTGGCCTGGGCGGTCATCAATCTGGATCAGGAAATCACAGTTTCCATTGGGCAGGCGCGATCTGCATATCCGTTCGGCCACGGGCTCAGCGCGCGCCACAACCTGTTGAAACCGCGCCATATCAGCTCTGTCCGGTACAGGCGTCTGCGGGGGCGTGCTGCTGCCTTGCGGGGCCTGCGTTGTGGCCACACATCCGCTGAGCAGCATTGCCCCGATCAAAACATGTAGACGCATTCGCCCCCCCCTTCGTCACTCATTGAATGCAGAATGTAGGCGCGCAAGTCCGCGACCACCACCCCCAACTTGCCCGCTTGCATAAACCCGCCAAGCGGCTAGGCTCACGCCCATGTTTTCGATTGAACACGAATTTGACTGCACTGTCGTGACCTTGGTGGACGAAGGCGCAGAGCCATTGGGCGAGGATGTGAAAATCCACGCTTTTGAGGAATGCGTGACAGTGGAACAATATGATCCACGCACGGAAAGCGTGGAAAAGATCACACTGTCGATGAACCAGTTGCGCGATCTGTCGGCAGCGCTGAATTTACCCGAAGGGGTCTACACGTTGGAGCGGAAAACCCCTACATCGGGGGCGTGACACGCGCCAGAAGGATCGCCGCCATGCCCCCCAAAACATCGCCCGTGCTGGATTTTCTGCTAACGCGCCGGTCGCGGCCGGCCAAAACACTGACCACGCCCGTGCCGGACCGTACAGAGGTGGAGGTGATGCTGAAGGCTGCCGCCCGCACCCCGGACCATGGCAAGCTGGAACCCTGGCGTTTTCTCGTGCTGGAACGTGGCGCCCTTATGCGGCTGGCGGGGCTTGTGGAACCGCACGGGGGTCGGCTGGGCAAAACGGACTTGGATATCGCCAAGGCACGCCGCCAATACGACGATGCGCATCTGGCCGTCGCGGTGGTGGAGGTGCAAAAACCCTCCGAGAAGATCCCCGCCATTGAGCAAACCTATTCAGCGGGCGCGGTGTGTCTGGCGCTCTTGAACGCTGCACTCGCCTCAGGCTGGGGCGCCAATTGGCTGAGCGGCTGGCCCAGCCATGATCGCGGCTTCATCACGGAGGGTTTTGGCCTGTCAGAGCATGAACGCATCGCAGGGATCATCCATCTTGGCACCGAGACAGCCACCCCTCCCGACCGCCCTCGCCCGGACATGGATGCGATCACCACATGGGTGCCCGAATGATTTTTGCCGCCTTTTTCAAAGCCATCGGTCAAATCGGCGATCCGCGCTTTCGAAAGGTACTGCTCTTGGGTATCGGCCTGACGATTGCTCTGCTGATAGGGGCCTATGCCGGTCTTTTGTGGCTGATCGAGGCACTGACCGGCGAAGGCACCATGATCTTCGGCTACGAGGTCACGTGGCTGGGCGACCTGCTGGGCTGGGGCTCGTTTTTCCTGATGCTGATCCTGTCGGCCTTCCTGATGGTGCCGGTTGCTTCTGCCATCACGTCGATGTTTCTCGATGAGGTGGCCCAGGCGGTGGAGGATCGCCACTACGCCACCCTGCCCGCCGCCACCCGTGTGCCCTTCACAGATGCGCTGCGCGACACGGTCAATTTCCTCGGGATCCTGGTGGGCGCCAACCTGCTGGCTTTCATCCTCTATGTGCTGATCACCCCTGCTGCGCCCTTCATATTCTACGCACTGAACGGCTACTTGCTGGGCATGGAATACATCACTCTCGTGGCAACCCGGCGCATTGGTCGCAAGGCGGCCAAAGAGTTTCGTCGCAAGCATCTGGGCACGGTTTGGCTGGCCGGTATCCTGATGGCCATTCCGCTGTCCATCCCACTGGTGAACCTGCTGATCCCGATCCTCGGCGCAGCCACGTTCACGCATATTTATCATGGGCTTACCGCGCGCCGATAATCCGCTCCGGCTTCTTTCTTGTTAAAAATACCTCCGCCGGAGGCATGAAATCGTTAGGGCCTCACCCCAAAGACGTGACCCACAAAATGTTCGCGTCCTCATCGCTCACCGACACAACATTGTGCCCCATCGTAGCATCGTAATAAGCGCTGTCGCCGCGCTTCATCTCAATGGGTTCGTAGAATTCGGTGTAAAGCCGGATGACACCGGTGAGGACATACAGAAACTCCTCCCCGTCATGGCGCACCCAGCCGTTGAATTCCCCCACATCGCGCGCGCGGATGCGGGCGCGGTAGGGCATCATGCGCTTTTTGCTGAGGGACTCGCCCAGCAACTCATGTTCATAGGTGGCAGTGGCATGGTGGGTGCCCTCACCTGCCCGCGTCGTCGACATGCGCCCGCTGATCTGATCGCGGCTGGGGGGCGTGAAAAGCTGCGGCACGGAAATTTCCAACCCCACGGCCAGCTTTTTCAGCGCATCATAGGTGGGCGACATCTGCTCATTTTCGATCTTGGATAGCGTCGAACGCGCCAGCCCCGCCTGACGCGCGGCTTGTTCCAGCGTCCAACCGCGGGCCTTGCGCAGATCGCGCACACGCACGCCGAGGTTGAGCGGCTCACCCGGGCTTTCCGAGCCGTTTTCGCGGGCAATGCGAATAAGATTTCCAGGCAACATTTCGTCCATGGATCAAAGGTATAGGCGGGGCGTGTTGGCCTTGCAACTCCGGGTGCTGCGGCCTAATCGGTCTTATGCTGCCTCAAACGCTTTCTGAAACCACGCCTGATCCCCTGCCCGCCCCGCCCGCGCAGTTCAACATGGCCGCCCATGTGCTGCACCGCGCCGATGCGTTGGGCGACAAGGTGGCCTTGGCCGTGCTGTCGCTATCCGGCGCTGAACGGTGGAGCTTTGCCCGTCTCAAAGCCGCCGTGCAGGGCACGGGCGCGGGGTTCCTTCGTGCAGGCCTGACGCCGGGCGACAGAGTGCTTTTGCGGCTGGGCAACCGGGTGGACTACCCCATCGCCTATCTGGGCGCGATTGCCGTTGGGCTGGTGCCGATCCCGTCTTCGCCGCAACTGACCGAGCGGGAAGTGGAGAGCGTGATCGCCATCACGGCACCGAAGGTAATCCTTCGCGAGACGGGCATCGCTTGTCCGGAAACGGAGACGTCGCAGATGGATCTGGAGGCGTTACAGGGTTTGCGTGACCTGCCCCCGGCGCCCTTCCACTTCGATGATCCGGACCGGCCCGGCTATATCGTCTTCACCTCTGGCACGTCCGGAAAACCGCGCGCCGTGGTCCATGCCCATCGCGCCATTCTGGCCCGCCAGATGATGATGAAAGACTGGTATGACCTGGGCGAAAACGACCGGCTGTGTCACGCGGGCGCGTTCAACTGGACCTACACGATGGGCACCGGGCTGATGGACCCGTGGACGATGGGGGCCACGGCCCTCATCCCCGGCCCTGAGGTGGACATCGCGCAATTGCCGCTGCTTCTGAAACGCCATGATGCCACGATCCTGGCCGCCGCACCGGGGGTCTATCGCAAGATCCTTGGCGCTGGCGTGACGATGGACCTGCCCAAGCTGCGCCACGGGCTGTGTGCGGGGGAAAAGCTGTCCGAGACGATCCGCGACGGATGGCGCGCCGCCGTCAGGACGGAGCTTTATGAAGCGTTTGGCATGTCGGAATGCTCGACCTTTATTTCTTCCGCGCCCGCGCATCCGGCGCAACCCGCCTCGCTTGGGTTTGCCCAGACTGGGCGGCGGGTGGGCATTCTGGGGCAGGATGGACCTGTGCCCTTGGGCGAGGAAGGCACGATTGCCGTGCATCGATCCGACCTCGGTTTGATGCTGGGCTATCTCGACGAGGACGCCGCAACGGCAGAACGGATGCAAGGCGAATGGTTTCTCACCGGCGATCAGGGAACGATGGGCTCGGATGGCGCGATCACCTTTCTGGGCCGGTCAGACGACATGATGAATGCCGGTGGCTTCCGCGTCTCCCCCATGGAGGTGGAGGCCGTGCTCAACACCCATCCTGCCGTCACCCAAGCTGCCGTGACGGATATTGAGATTAAACAGGACGCGCGGCTGATCATGGCCTTCTACACTGCGTCCGCCCCGATTGATCCAAAAGACCTCGAAGAATTCACAACCCAGCGACTGGCGGGTTACAAATGCCCCCGGGCGTTCTACCATCTGACGGACCTGCCCACTGGGGCCAACGGCAAAATCCTGCGCCGCGCGTTGCGGCCCATTTATGAGACACTTCATGGTAAAGCTTGATATCATTTCCGACCCGATCTGCCCTTGGTGTTACATCGGCAAGACGCTTTTGGATGCGGCATTGAAGGCGCGTCCCGATCACCCGTTTGAAATCGAATGGCATCCATTCCAGTTGAACCCCGACATGCCCGAGGGAGGGATGGATCGAAAAGACTATCTGGAGACCAAGTTCGGCGGCAAGGACGGCGCGCTACAGGCCTACGCGCCGGTGCTGGAACGGGCGGAAGCCGCAGGGCTGACGATTGATTTCGCCGCAATCCCGCGCACGCCCAATACGCTTGATGCACACCGCTTGCTGCATTGGGCAGGCATTGAAGACCATCAGGAGGAGGTCGCGATGGCGCTCTTCCGCGCCTATTTCGAAGAGGCGCGCGATATTGGCGATGTGGATGTTTTGTCCGATATCGCTGACAGCGCAGGCATGGATGCCGCCATGGTGCGCAAGCTGATGGCCTCGACCGCCGATAAAGCCGAGCTGCAGGAAAAAGACCGCAAGTTCCGTGAGATGGGCGTAACGGGCGTGCCCTGTTTCATTGTTAACGGCCAGCATGCCGTGCCAGGATGTCAGCCTGCGGAGACGTGGATCACCGTGATTGATGAGATTAACGGGCAATTGGCTGAAGCGGCTGAGGCGGATAAATGAAAAACCCGGCCCTGATCGCGGCGGTGTCATTTCTGGTTTCGCTGATCGGGCTGTCGACGGTATTTTTTCGCTATGTGGAGGGGTGGAGCTGGATCGACAGCTATTTCTTCACAGTGGTGACGCTGTCGACGGTGGGCTACGGCAATTTGGTACCGGTGACGCCCTTGGGAAAGATTGCCACAACGGTGCTGATCTTTGCGGGCATCGGCGCCTTTGCCTTCGCCATTCAGCAGTTGGGCACTTATTTTATGCATCGGGAAGCGAAGCGGCGGGGATGGCTTTACCGGCATTTACCGCATAAGCGTGATGAGGATGCAGACGGCTAACCGAGCGCCTTCGCCTGGCCCCGGTCTGGCGATCCCAGTCTCAGTTCAGCAGCACTTTATCCATCGGCCCCGGACTCCATTCGAGCGACAGCCTGCAATTGCCAATTCGCCAGGCCCTGGGTGGGGCCAGGCGAAGGCGCGGCGGGCTAAAGCCCTTGATTCCGCGCCAACAGTAGGCACTTTCAGCTCCCCAAAAACAGCAATTGGCCTTCCCCGCGCCCCGTGATAGCGCGGCACCATGGCCAGCACCTCCGACCAGCGCATCACCCAGACCGAATTCGTGGCTCTTGTGGCCATGCTGGTGGCGGCTGTGGCGTTTTCCATCGACTCGATGCTGCCCGCCATGCCCGAGATGGCCGCAGAGCTGACGCCTGAGGCCCCCAATCTGGCGCAACTGATCATCACCAGTTTTGTCTTAGGTCTGGGCGTTGGCACCTTCTTTGCGGGCCCCCTGTCCGACAGTTTTGGCCGAAAGCCTGTGATCCTTGTGGGCAGCGCGCTTTACATCTTTGCCAGCACGCTGGCGTGGTTTGCGCCCTCGCTGGAGCTGGTCCTCGCCGCCCGCGCGCTGCAAGGGCTGGGGGCGTCCTGCGCCCGCGTGGTGCCAATGGCCATCGTGCGCGATCTTTACGCTGGACGGGATATGGCGCGCATCACGTCGTTCATCATGATGGTCTTCACGCTGGTCCCGGCCATTGCGCCTCTGATTGGCAGCGGGATCATTGCGCTGTCCGGATGGCGGGGAATTTTCGCGGCTTTCGTGGTGTTCGCGCTGCTCTCTGCCGCGTGGCTTCACCTGAGGGTGGTGGAAACCTGGCCCGCACCGCAGCGCACTGCCTTTCGACTGGGCACCCTCATGGCCTCCGCCCGTCAGGTGATGTCCAACCGGCTTGTCCAGCTTTGCACCCTTGCGCAGGCCTTTTGCATGACCGCGCTCTTTGCCACGCTCAGTTCCATCCATCAGATTTTTGACGTGACCTTTGACCGGGCCGACGGGTTTCCCTTGTGGTTTGCTTTGATCGCCCTCGTGGCAGGTGCGTTCAGCCTGCTCAACGCCGTGTTGGTGATGCGGTTTGGCATGCGACGGCTGGTGCGCGTGGCCATGGTGCTTTTGATCGCGGTCAGCCTCGTGATGATCGTGCTGGAGGCGGTCGTCTTTGGCTCTGGCTTGCCCTTTACGCTCTACATCATCTGGCAGGGCGCGGTCTTTGTGCACACGGCCATGACGCTGGGCAATCTCAGCGCGCTGGCGATGGAACCGATGGGCGCGGTCGCGGGCATGGCCGCAAGCGTGATTACCGGGCTTGCCACCGTGGGCGCGGTGGTGTTCACCGTCCCCATCGGGCTGGCCTTTGACGGTACGCCCTTACCGCTGATGGTGGGTGTTCTGCTCAGCGTGATCTGCGCACTGTTTCTGGTCCAAAAGATCCCCGACTGAGTGCCACATAACACAGAATGAGAAATTGTATACAAAAGCATACAGCCCTTCCCAACCCGGCAAATTTGGTCTAAGAGACCGCACATGATCGCGCCAGCCTAGAGGACCCAAGACATGACCAAGATCAAGGTAGACAACCCCATCGTTGAAATGGACGGCGATGAAATGACCCGCATCATCTGGGATTTCATCAAGAAAAAGCTGATCCTGCCCTATCTGGATCTGGATCTGCTCTACTATGATCTGGGCATTGAGGCCCGCGATGCAACCAACGACCAGATTACCATCGATTCCGCGGAAAAGACCAAAGAGGTGGGTGTGGCTGTCAAATGCGCGACCATCACGCCGGATGAGGCACGGGTGGAAGAGTTTGGCCTCAAACAGATGTGGCGCAGCCCCAATGGCACCATCCGCAACATCCTGGGCGGTGTGGTGTTCCGCCAGCCGATTATCTGTTCCAACGTGCCGCGTCTTGTGCCGGGCTGGACCCAGCCCATCGTCATCGGCCGTCATGCCTATGGCGATCAGTACCGCGCCACGGATATGAAATTCCCAGGGCCGGGCAAGCTGACCATGAAATTCGTGGGCGAGGATGGCACCGTGGACGAACGCGAAGTGTTCGATGCGCCCGCGGCCGGTGTCTACATGGGTATGTACAACCTCGACCAGTCGATCATTGATTTCGCGCGTGCGTCGATGAACTACGCTTTGAACCTTGGCTGGCCTTGCTATCTGTCGACCAAAAACACCATCCTCAAGCAATATGATGGCCGCTTCCTGGAGCTGTTCCAGCAAGTCTATGAAGAAGAGTTCGAAGCAGATTTCAAGAAAAAGGGCATCCATTACGAACACCGCCTGATCGACGACATGGTCGCCTGCGCGATGAAATGGAACGGCGGCTTTGTCTGGGCGTGCAAGAACTACGACGGTGACGTGCAGTCTGATACCGTGGCGCAAGGCTTTGGATCGCTGGGTCTGATGACATCTCAACTGATGACGCCCGATGGAAAAATCGTGGAGGCCGAGGCCGCCCACGGCACCGTCACGCGGCATTATCGCCAGCACCAGAAGGGCGAGGAAACCTCGACCAACTCCATCGCCTCGATCTATGCTTGGACGGGCGGGCTGAAGCACCGTGCGAAACTCGACAGCAATGAGCCGCTGATGACCTTTGCCACCACGCTTGAGAAGGTGATCGTGGACACCGTGGAAAGCGGGCACATGACCAAGGATCTGGCGCTGCTTGTTGGCCCTGATCAGGGTTGGCTCACCACCATGGGCTTCCTGGAAAAAGTGGACGAAAACCTGGGCAAAGCGCTGAATTAAGCGGCAGAATGATCCAAGAGGCCGGGGGACGCCATATGCCCCCCGGTTTTTTTGCGCCATGTATCTGGCACCACGCGAATTTTGCCTATCTATCGCCTATGCCCGCCCCAACGAAATTTCCCGACGCCAAAACCGTGGACCACACCCCGCTTGAGGACCTGCAGGGCCTGAGCGTGGGCTGTTTCCTGACATCTGTAGGATTGGTGTTTCTGACCCATTTGGGGTTTCTGACCGGACAAACTGCGGGTCTTGCCTTGCTCATTGCCTATCCGATGGGATGGTCCTTTGGTCTGGTTTTTTTCCTCATCAACATCCCCTTCTATGCACTGGCCTATTTGCGGTTAGGGTTGGAATTTACGATCAAGAGCGTGGCTTGCGTGACCGTTGTGTCCGTGATGTCAGAGATTTTGCCGAAAGTGATCGTATTCGAAAGGTTAAATCCGATCATCGGAACGCTGACCTTTGGGGTCTGCGTGGGGCTGGGCCTTTTGGCCTGTTTCCGGCACAAAGGGTCTTTGGGCGGCATTGGTGTGATCGGGTTGATGGTCCAGGATCGCACGGGTTTCAAAGCGGGCTATGTGCAGTTGGTTGTGGATGCTGCGATTTTTGCCGTGGCGCTTTTTATATTTCCGTTTGCCGTGGTTGCGTATTCGCTTTTGGGGGCGGTGGTGTTGAACAGTGTCATTGCCTTCAACCATCGCCGGGATCGGTATATTGCGAGCTAGGGATTAACCGCCACATTTGAGAGTAGGAAAACCGTGCATTGCCTGGCCGCGGATTGGCGACGCAATATGTGATCGGCGCGCTTTATCACGCAAAGTCGTCTAGATGATCGAAGCATGTGCGAACACGGTCATATCTTCAGTCCGTTGGGCCGGCCTGGCGATGCGTGGCGGCGGGCCAGCCGACCTTTACTCCGCGCGCGATAGAAATCGACGGTTTGTAAAAGTCCGAAGAAGACCCCTTTACGTTCGGTCACTGTCCGCGATTGTGGGTTTTGGCATACATCTTCGCAATCATCCGGCTGGCTGTTTTCTCAAACGCGGCGGGAATGATGGCATGGATCAGGGCACAAAACCCGGCAGCGAACAGCATCAGGCTGAACCGCCCCGCGAACACCGCGTGTTCGAGATAGGATTCATCCACGCTTTGAGGGTGGTCCAGAAATACTTTGCGGAACATGGGGCGTCTCCTTTGTTGCACGACAACTTTAGGCGCAGGTCCCTGAGCATTTATCCCAAAAGTTCAGTCTTATCGTTTGTAGTTAGGATATTTTCCTATTAAATTAGTTTTATGAGGGAAATCGACCAAACAGACGCCCGCATCCTGCGCGAAATACAACGTGACGCGGATCAACCGCTGGATCAGTTGAGCGACCGGGTCGGCCTGTCGCGCAACGCGCTTTGGCGGCGGATCAAACTGATGGAGGACGCGGGCATCATTCGCGGCAAGGTCGCGCTGGTTGACCCGCAGGCACTTGGTCTCTCCCTCACTGTTTTCATGCAGATCAAGGCGCCGCGTCATGACGCCCAATGGATGGCCGATTTCGCCCGTGCCGCTCGCAGCCAGCCTGAGGTGCAGGGCGTGTTTCGCATGACCGGAGATCTCGACTACCTGATCCAGGCGCGGGTGCGGGATATGGCGGATTATGACCGGCTCTATCAGCGGTTGGTGGCGCA
>JBCCAJ010000469.1:0-2441 GCA_039814845.1 Pseudomonadota bacterium
ATATTCTGCGCATTGAAGCAGGGCTGGCCGCTGCAAATGCCGAGTTTGCGCCGGGCGTGGATGCGCTGGAGGCGGGGCTCGGCTTTGCGCTTAGCAAGGGCAAGGCAGATTTCATTGGCAAAGAAGCGTTGGAACGCAACGAGCGGGATCCGCGCCGCGTGCTGCGAGGGCTGTGGTTTGAGGGCGATGACGTGCCGCCCACTGGCGCACATGTCTATCACGGCGAACGCCCAGTGGGTGTTATAACCTCCGCCACGCGGTCGCCCCTTTATGAACGTACAATCGCGATGGCCCGGCTTGCCGTTGAACATGCGGAAATAGGAAACGAACTGGAAGTGGGGCAGTTGGACGGGCACATGAAACGCCTTCCCGCCAAAGTCTGCGCCACGCCGTTCTATGACCCAAAACGTGAAAGGGCACGGGCGTGAGTGACGCTGTAGTTGAACTGGAAAATGTCTGGAAAATCTTCGGCGAACGCGCGCCAGAGGCCATGAAGGCCGTGCGCTCTGAGGGCATTGGCAAGCCCGAGGTGCTGGAACGGTTTGCCGCTGTTGTGGGCGTCAAAGACGCAAGCTTTTCGGTGTCCAAGGGCGAAATCTTTTGCCTCATGGGCCTGTCGGGGTCAGGCAAATCCACGTTGGTGCGACACATCAACCGCCTGATTGAACCCACCGCGGGCACCATCCGCATCATGGGCGAAGACATTGGTGCGATGAAGTCCGAACAGCTGCGCGCCACCCGCGCCGACAAGATCGGCATGGTATTCCAGAACATGGCCCTGCTGCCGCACCGATCGGTACGCGACAATATCGGCTTTGCGTTGGAGCTTCGGGGCATGGACGGCTATCACCGCGCCAAGGCCGCTGACCGCGCGTTAGAAACAGTCAGCCTGCATGGGTATGGTGATCGTCTGCCATCGGAACTGTCGGGGGGCATGCAGCAACGGGTGGGCCTCGCCCGTGCGCTGGCCGCGGACCCCGAAATTCTGCTGATGGATGAACCCTTCTCTGCCCTTGATCCGCTTATCCGGCGCAACCTGCAGGATGAATTCCTGAGCCTGTCCCAAGACGTAAAAAAGACCACCGTCTTCATCACCCATGACCTGGATGAGGCGATCCGCATGGGCGACCGCATCGGCATCATGAAAGACGGGGAAATCGTGCAAATCGGCACCGCCGAAGACATCGTGACTGCCCCGGCCGATGACTATGTGGCTGACTTCGTTGCCGGTATTTCGCGGCTGAAGCTGGTCTCTGCTTCGAAAATCATGGTCTCGCCAGAACAGCATGGGCCGATCAAAGGCAATGGCCATCCCGTGGCGCGGCCAGACGATGATCTTGATACGCTCGTGGGCCTGTCAACTGGATCGGACCAACCGGTGCTGATCAAGGATGGGGACGTTCTGGTCGGCGTCGTCAGCAAAGACACCCTTCTCACCGGTTTGCAAGGAGGGGCAGAGGCATGAGCGGCGCAGAAAAAATAGATATTGAAGATCGCGATGTATCGGTTGGCACCTTTGTTGAGCGAAACGAGGCTTACTTCAGCAACACGTTCGAACGTCTGCAACGGGCCGAACTGCCGCGTTGGCATTTGAATGTCTGGGGCATTCTTGTCCCGTGGCTTTGGGCCTCGTGGCGCGGTGTGTGGTTGATGTTCTGGCTGTCGCTGGCCATTGATATCCTCGCCATCGTGTGCCTGATGCAGGTGGTGAAATTCACGCCACTTCTGGAAGAGGCGCTGAAAAACCCCGATGCGAACACCACACTGATCCCGCGCTACACGGGATGGATCAACACGTATTTCTACATCGGTTGGGGCCTTCTCATTGGCGGCAGACTTTGGATGGGGAGCCAGGCAAACCGTTGGTATTACGGGCAATATACCCGCTGGCGGATCGACCACGCTGTGGCCAACGGGGTGATGTTCAAACGCGTTGTAATCGGCGTTGTGATCATGGCCATTTGCGCGCCCCTGACGAGCTACCGCGCCACGCAGCTGCGGCTGGATGACAGGGCCTGCCTTGGGCAGGTGCGGGCGGGTGAGACCGTGCAGGAACTGATGGCGCGCTATAACCTCGACGATCTTCCTGCGCTGCAGCAATCCCTTTCAGATGAGGTGGTGGTGCTGCAAACCGCCTTTGATCGCCTTGATGGTCTGGAGAGCCCAACAGACGTAGAAAAATCTGAACGCGCCGCCGTGCGCAAGGACCTGCGGACGATGACGCGGGAATCCGAGACGGTGGAAGACTTTCTCGCCATCACACCCAAAGACCGCTTCGATTGCAAATTCATCGACGACTTCCCAACGCTGGCCCGCTTTGATGCCCCGGCTGAGGTACGTTATCGCCGGGTGCCCGATGAAGAGGCCCGCGCCGCAGGCGATGAAGACGCCACAATGGTGCTGGTGCAGGAAAGCCCGCCAGTTGAGGGTCGTAAGATCAA
>JBCCAJ010000094.1:0-8401 GCA_039814845.1 Pseudomonadota bacterium
ATTGATACGCTGGATTTCACGGGCAATGCGCTGTCGCCTGAGATCAACACCAGTGGCGGGATTGAGCGCACTGCGCTGATGGCGAACGTGCTGTATGATATTCAGACCGGGTCCAAGCTGACCCCTTATGTGGGGGCAGGTCTTGGCGCCACTTGGACGGATTTTGATCTGGTCTACGGGCCTGGCGTGCGGATCAACGAGACCGACACAACGTTTTCGGCGCAGTTGATCGCGGGTGTGGCCTATGCGGTGACTGACAGCACGTCGGTCACGGCTGATCTGCGGTATGCCCGCGCCTTTGACGTGTCGAGTACGCGTTTGAATGGGGCTGGCGGGGTGACGGGCGTGGTCAGCGATGACATTGACGCGCTGAGCCTGAACTTTGGTGTGCGCGTGGGGTTCTGACGGGGCCTGCGGGATATCCCCCTTGTAAACAGGTTCGCCAGTTTACAGACGATCAAGCCGGCCTTTTCTTGGGCCGGCTTGGTTTTTTGTTGAAGTGGAAAACCCGTTCCGAACTTGATCCGGTTCGTACAGCCTCCGACCCTAAACCTGAGGCACACCGCCTCATTCAACAACCCCGCCTGATGGGCACCATCAGGCCGCGTCGGTCCGCCCCCGTCGAACCTTAGGTCCGCCTACGGCGAAACGGGCGGCGCGTTCCGCACCACCCCGCGGACCGGCTCGTGAAACAAGAAAGGGAATGCCTCAGGTTTAGGGTCAGGATTTTTACGTGGTGAAAAGGCGAGGCCCCGGATCAAGCCCGGGGCGGGCCGTTCAGCTTTCCAGGCTCCGACGCAGCATTTCCAGATCTTCGGCGATCTGGGCGTCGGAGTGGCGCAGCTCTTCGATGCGTTTGACGCCGTGCATGACCGTGGTGTGGTCGCGTCCGCCGAAGCGACGGCCGATTTCGGGCAGGGAGCGGCGGGTCATTTGCTTGCACAGATACATCGCCACCTGACGGGGCCGGGCGAAGCTTCGAACGCGCTTGGGGCCGATCATGTCTGCGAGGCGGATGTTGTAGTGGTCCGACACCTGGCGCTGAATTTCCTCGATGGAGATTTTGCGCTCAAAGGTGCGGAGGATGTCGGAAAGGCAATCCTGTGCCATCTCGGGCGTAATTTCGGTACCGACGAGGGATGCGAACGCATAAAGCCGGGTCAGCGCGCCTTCGAGGACGCGGACATTGGTACTGATCCGCTGGGCGAGGAAATCGAGAACGGCATCGTCCATTTCCAGATCAGGGTAGGTTTCGCGGTAGCGGTCGACCTTGGATTGCAGGATGCCGAGGCGTAACTCATAGTCGGTAGGGTGCAGATCGACGACCAGCCCGCATTGCAGGCGGGATTTGATCCGCTCTTCCATATCCTCAATCTCACCCGGGGCGCGGTCGGCGGAGATGACGATCTGTTTGTTTTGATCCACCAGCGCGTTGAAGGTATGGAAGAATTCCTCTTGCGTGCTGTCCTTGCCGGCAATGAATTGTACATCATCGACCATCAGCACGTCGACGGAGCGGAACATTTCCTTGAAGTCCATCATCTTCTTGTCGCGCAGGGCTTGCACGAAGCGGTACATGAACTGTTCAGCCGACAAGTAGAGCACATTGAGATCGGGGCGCGAGGTTTGAAGTTCCCACGCGATGGCGTGCATGAGGTGCGTTTTGCCAAGGCCCACGCCGCCATAAAGGAAGAGAGGGTTGAACGTGACGGTCCCGCCTTCGGCCACGCGGCGCGCGGCGGCATGGGCCAGCTCGTTGGGTTTGCCCACGACAAACCGATCAAAGGTGAAGCGTTCATCCAATGGCGCAGTCGGGAAATGCCCATCGCCACCATTGCCACCCCGGAACGTCAGACGGCCGGATTTGACAGCCGGTTTGGCGGCCTTTTCCTTGCTGTGTTTTGTGTCAGCTGTGGCCGTGATCGCAGCCTCTTTGATGGGTGCGTTGACAGGGCGAACGGCGCCTTTGTGGACACGGCGCATGGTCGGCACGCTGAATTCCAGACGTTTGATCGCCGGATCAACTTGACCGAGCTTGTACAGGATCTTGTCGCCAAAATTCTGCGATACATAGTTGCCCTGAAAGCTGGTGGGGACGTCGAATATCGCGACCCCGTCGGTCACCTCGCGCAGGTCCAGCGGTTCAATCCAGCTGGTAAAATTATGCGCTCCGACTGTATCCCGGAGTTCGTTTTTGACGGCGCCCCACTCTTCCAAAGTCATGTCTTTCCATTCCGCGACTGTAGTACCATTGCAAAGGCGTAGTCGCATGACCCACCCCCGGCGACGCCGCAACACGGTTTAGACCACCAAAACCATGACCTGCCGGATAGCCCAACAGGTGGTTTCGCCCTCCATAGGGCAAAGGGTTTGCACATGCAGCATGTGCGCCTGTCCCCCAAGCGCATAGCCCTTTTGCGGTGCATCACCGGTCTGGATTTGGCCCACCCACCATTTCTGGTAAGCGCGTCACACTCACGGTCAGGTCAACCCAGTCTTTGCGCGCAAGATCTTAATTGATCTCGTTTGCGCCAGCGGTTGTCCCTCCGAGGAGTGCAGGTGGCAGCCAATCCCCCTTGCAGATTCGCACCGTAAAATTAGCAACTGCCGTGAAGCGGCGGCAACCGTTCTTATGGGCTTGACCTGTAAATCGGCGAAAAGAATCGGTGGGTGTTTGATTTCGGTGCTGGCATAAAAAACGGCGGGTCCGTGAACCCGCCGTTTTTGATCAAAGGTTTAACGGGCGTTTTTAGCCCAATGCCTTCACGCGGGACGACAGACGCGACATTTTCCGCGACGCTGTGTTTTTGTGAAAGACACCTTTGGTGACTCCGCGCATCAGCTCTGGCTGAGCGGCTTGCAGCGCAGTTTGAGCGGCATCTTTGTCACCGGACGCAATCGCTTCTTCGACTTTGCGCAAATAGGTGCGGATGCGGGACCGGCGCGCTTTGTTAACGGCGAAGCGGCGTTCATTCTGACGCGCGCGTTTCTTGGATTGAGGGCTATTTGCCATGCTTTTCAGACCTTTATTCGGGCATTTCCATTCCTAAACACGTGACAGAACGCCCAAGCCGAGGGAAAACCCTTCGGAAAGATCAAGCCTGAGCGGGCCGCACGCGCATGTATAGGCGCGGCCTATATAAGAGATTCGCCTTATTGCAAAGGTCCTTTTTGGTGCCGTTCATGCGCGTGCGGATTGATCAAGGATTCGGCAACCGCCCGTTTCAGAAACGCCATGGTGTTACAGTTTAGACACAAATGAGTCGGCCATGGCCCGGGCCTGCGCCGTGGATTTCAAAATGAGCGAAAGCCCGGTGGGCGCGGCAAGCTTGAACGGTGCCACAAGGCGGCCCGCGGCCAGATCGGCGGCAATCAGGCTTTGATGGCCCATCAGAACGCCCGCGCCGTTGCGCGCCTCCTCTACGGCCAGGGCATAGAGGGAAAACCGCGCTTGCCGTGTGGCTTGTGCCACATCCCAACCGGCTTTTGTTGCCCAGATCGCCCAGTCCTTGGCCCAACTGTCATCAATCAGGAGGCTTTCATGGATCAGGTCGTCTGGGGTGCGGATCCTGTCGGCCAGATCGGGCGCACAGACAGGGGTGATCGCATCATGGTTGAGGGTGATCTCTTCCGCCGCGCCGGTGGGGTGGTCGAAAAACACGGCCCAGTCGAACATGTCGCGCAGCAGGTTGGGGGGCTGTTCCAGCGCGGTCACGGAAAACTGCACCTGCGGGTTCGCCGCCCTAAGACCGGGCATCCGCGGTGACAGCCAAAGCTGCGCCACCGAAGGCAGTGCCGCGATGTGCACGCGATGTGTGTCGCCCGCGTCTTTCAGCGCATGGATGGCTTGGCCCATCTGGTCGAAGGCCGCTGTGAACTCCGGCTGCAACCGCGCGCCCGCCCGCGTCAGGCGCACCCCTTGGGACCGGCGCTCAAAAAGCGGGGTGCCGACCCAGTCCTCCAGCGCCTTGATATGCTGAGTGATCGCACCCGGTGTGACGCAAAGTTCCTCGGCGGCTTTTGAAAACCCGCCCAACCGAGCCGCCGCTTCAAACGCACGCAGAGCGTTCAGCGGGGGGCCTTTGGGGCGGAGGGGAGAGACGGGCATGAGGCTTAGTTTTTCTAAATTCAGATTTTTATAATCTGCATTGCGCGCGGGGTTGAGGCAAGGAATGATCACGAAAAAGGAGATGGATCATGACACTTTCCCCCCGTGCTTGGGTGCCCGACCACGCTGAGACCCGCGTGCAGGATTTGGCCCAAAAGCTGACCGGTCAGACGGATGCGCAGATCTATGACCGGGTCGTGGCGCTGGCCGAGGAAAACCGGGTTATTCATGAACGCGATTGTTTTAACCTCAACCCTGCCACCAATGTCATGAACCCCCGGGCTGAGGCGCTTTTGGCGTCTGGCATCGGGTCGCGGCCGTCGCTGGGCTATCCGGGCGATAAATATGAGATGGGGCTTGAGGCGATTGAAGAGATTGAGGTGATCGCCGCCGATCTCGCCGCGGAGGTGTTCGGTGCCCGCTCTGCCGAGATCCGCGTGGCCTCGGGCGCGATGGCCAATCTTTATGCGTTCATGGCGACCTGCAAGCCGGGCGATACGATCATTGCGCCGCCTGCGTCCATTGGTGGGCATGTGACGCATCATGGGCCGGGTTGTGCCGGGCTTTATGGGCTTCGGGTGCTTGAGGCGCCGATTGATGGGGATGGGTATACGCTTGATTTGGAGGGTCTGCGCGATCTGGCGCGGCGCGAACGGCCCCGGCTGATCACGGTGGGTGGGTCGCTGAACCTGTTTGAACATCCCGTGGCAGAGGTGCGCGCGATTGCGGACGAGGTGGGGGCAGAAGTTCTGTTTGATGCCGCCCATCAATGCGGGATCATCGCGGGCGGGGCGTGGAAGAACCCGCTTGGCGAAGGTGCGCATGTGATGACGATGAGCACCTACAAAAGCCTCGGCGGCCCGGCGGGTGGGTTGATTGTGACGAATGAGGCAGGGATGGCTGAGCGGCTGGACGCAATTGCCTTTCCGGGGATGACGGCCAATTTTGACGCCGCGAAGTCCGCCGCGCTGGCGGTGGGCCTGCTGGATTGGCGCGGGTTTGGGGCCGAGTATGCGAGGGCCATGATCGATCTGGCCCGCGCTTTGGCTGAGGCATTGGATGCACGCGGTGTGCCGGTGTTTGCCAAAGCGCGCGGCTTCACCACGTCGCACCAATTCGCGGTGGAGGCCGCGCGGTTTGGTGGGGGTCAGGCCGCGTCGAAGGCGCTCCGCCGTGCGGGCTTTCTGGCTTGCGGGATCGGGTTGCCGATTGATCCTGTCGAAGGCGACATGAACGGGTTGCGCATTGGCACGCCGGAACTGGTGCGCTGGGGCGTGACCCCGGATCATGCGCCCGCGCTGGCGGAGTTGATTGCAGAGGGCTTGGGATCAGATCCTGATTCCGTGGCCAAGCGCACTGCGGACCTGCGAGGTCAGTTCGCGGATTTGCATTTCATGCATTGATCCCCGGGGGGCGCGGAATCAAGGGCGTAGCCCGCCGCGCCTTCGTCCGGGGCCCTCCTCTCAGCGATTGCTAGCAATCGCTTGCCGGGCAACGGACGAAGGCGCTCCGTTCGGTGGCAATTACTTATCTTCGAACCGTGCCACACGCTTTTCGACGAAGGCGGACATGCCTTCGCTTTGATCCTCGGTGGCAAACAGCGAATGGAACATGCGGCGTTCGTACAGCAGCCCCTCGCGCTGGGTCATTTCATAAGAGCGGTTCACCGCTTCTTTCACCGCGCGTACGGCGATCATGGATTTTTCTGTGATCTTCACCGCCGCCGCCATCGTCTCTTCCCGCAGCTTGTCGTTGGGCACCACGCGGGACACGAGGCCGGAGCGCTCCGCCTCATTCGCGTCCATGAAGCGGCCCGTCAGGTTCATTTCCATGGATTTGGATTTGCCCACAAAGCGCGTCAGCCTTTGGGACCCACCAAGGCCCGCCATGACACCCAGGTTGATCTCTGGCTGGCCGAACTTGGCGCTTTCAGACGCAATGATGAAATCGCACATCATCGCCAATTCGCACCCACCGCCCAGGGCGTAGCCGCTGACAGCGGCGATGATGGGTTTGCGGATGCGCAGGAAATCATCAGCGAACCCACCGAAAAGGTCTTCGGTAAAGACCTCTGTAAAACTCTTGGAGCTCATCATCTTGATGTCGGCCCCGGCGGCGAAGGCCTTTTCCGATCCGGTCAGGATGAAGCAGCGCACGTTCTTGTCGGCCTCACCCTTTTGCAGGGCATCCATCACTTCTTCCATAAGCTGGGCATTGATCGCGTTCAGCGCATCGGGCCGGTTCAGTTTGATGACCGATACGTGGTCTTCGATATCCACGATGATGGTTTCATAGCCCATGGGTGACTCCTCAGATTGCGTCACAGCAGGGTATCACCGGGGGGGACGGGTTCAACCTTACTTTTGGCAAGTGGCGCAGTAGAAGGAGGATCGGCCCGATTGGACGACGCGTTTGACGTCGCCGCCGCAGCCGTCGCGGCGGCATGGTTCGGATTCGCGGCCATAGACATCGAAACTGTGCTGGAAATAGCCCAACTCGCCATCGGCCTGTTTGAAGTCGCGCAAGGTGGAGCCGCCCGCCTCAATCGCGTCCCTCAGGACGTGCCGGATGATCGGCACAAGCGCGGCGACGCGGGGTTTTGATATCGCCCCGGCGCGGCGTTTGGGGGAAATGCCCGCGCGGTAGAGCGCTTCGCACACATATATATTGCCAAGGCCCGCGACGATGCGCTGGTCCAGTAGCGCGGATTTGATGGGGGTGTTTTTATTTTTGAGGGCGGCGATCAGGTAGGCCTCATCGAATGTATTGCCCAAGGGTTCGGGGCCGATGACGCTCAGCAGTTTGTGCTGATCGGCGGTGGCCGTTTCCATCAGATCCATCGCGCCAAAGCGGCGGGGATCGTTGAAGGTGATGCGCGCGCCATTTTCCATGTGGAAGACGACGTGGTCATGTTTTTCGGGCGCGGGGTGGTCGTGGACAAACTGGCCCAGCGGGTCGCCTGAAATCAGCATGCGACCGGACATCCCCAGATGGATCAATAGCGTTTCACCGGAGTTGAGATCAGCGAGGATGTATTTCGACCGCCGCCGCAGGGTTTGCACCCGCGCGCCGGTTAGACGGTCGGCCATCCGTTCCGGAAAGGGCCAGCGCAGATCGGGGCGGTTCACGTCTGCCCGCGCGATGACCTGGCCTTCCATGGCTGGGGTCAAACCGCGCATCACGGTTTCGACTTCGGGCAGTTCGGGCATGGGCGTCCTTTGCGTGACAACTGGGCGGATTGTAACCCCCCGCTTGCGCACTATAAATGAGCACTGACACGTAACGGCAAGAGCCACGAGACCCCCGGCAGAATTATTATGACAGAGAAAACCACCCATTTTGGGTTTGAAGATATCCCTGAGGATGAAAAGGCAGGCCGCGTGCGGGGTGTGTTTGGGTCGGTGGCGTCGAAATACGACATTATGAATGATGTGATGTCGGTCGGTATTCATCGGCTCTGGAAAGACGCGATGATGGATTGGTTGGCACCGCGGGCCGGGCAGAAGTTGCTCGATGTGGCGGGCGGCACGGGCGATATTGCGTTCCGGTTTCTCAAGCGGGCCGGGGAAGGGCATGCGACGGTGCTGGACCTGACGGAAGCGATGTTGGTGGAGGGCCGTCAGCGCGCCGAGGCCGAAAGCATGGGTGACAGCCTTGATTGGCTGGTGGGGGACGCGATGGCCCTGCCGTTCGCGGACAATACGTTCGATGTCTACACCATCAGCTTTGGCATTCGGAATGTGACGCGGCCTCAGGAGGCGCTGAATGAAGCGTTTCGAGTCTTGCGACCCGGCGGGCGGTTGATGGTGTTGGAATTCAGCCAAATCCCCAATGACCTGATGCAGAAGGCCTATGATCTTTACTCCTTCAACGTGATCCCGGAGATGGGCCGCGTGATCACCGGGGATCGCGACAGTTATCAGTATCTCGTTGAATCCATTCGGAAGTTTCCAGATCAAGAGACGTTTCTGAGCATGGTCCGTGAGGCCGGTTTCGATCAGGCCAAGTTTCGCAACCTGAGCATGGGCATCGCCTGTCTGCATTCGGGTTGGAAGCTGTAGGTCATGCGCGGGCCGCATAACCTTTTGCGGCTGGTCCGCACGGGCGCGACGCTTGAGCGGACCGGTGCGATGCGCGAAATCCTCAACGCGATGGATGCGCCGCCCTTGGTGCGGGGTGCCGTGCGCGTGGTGGGTTGGCCGTTTCAGTGGCTGGGCTATCGCGGCAACCTCAAGGAGCCGCCGACGGTGCGGGCGCTGACGGCGCTGGGGCCGGCCTATATCAAGTTCGGGC
>JBCCAJ010000481.1:0-2299 GCA_039814845.1 Pseudomonadota bacterium
CAAGCGACCGAGCTGTTTTTGCGTGCTCTTAGGGAGGAAAACCAAATGAAAGACAATCCATATCAATCACTGCGCGCGTTTTTTGCAGCCGATCCTGAAAAGGCCGACAAAGAGTTTTTCGGGCGCGTCTCCAATCCGGACCGTCGCGGGTTTCTCAGAAACACCGGGCTTGCCACGATGGCTGCGATGGTCGGAACGTCAATCCCGTTCCATCCCAACATGCCGATGGGGTTCGTACCGGCCGCCTTGGCCAACGAAGATATTCTGGTGGGCAAAGACGGGCTGACGCTTCTTAATGACAGACCCGTCAATGCTGAAACGCCGCCAGAGTTGCTTGATGATGCGATCACGCCCACCTCACGGCACTTCATCCGCAACAACGGCATCCCGCCAGAGGATGTGGATCCAGCCACGTGGACCCTGACAATTGATGGGTTTGTCGACACGCCGATGGAGATGACGATCGCCGACTTGAAATCGAGGTTTGAAGTTGTGACCATGGCGCTGACGCTGGAATGCGGCGGCAACGGGCGCAGCTTTTTCACACCGCCCGCCAAGGGCAATCAGTGGACCTATGGTGCCGTGGCGTGTTCTGAATGGACGGGCGTGCGCCTGAAGGATGTTCTGGACGCTGCAGGCGTTCAGGACAATGTGGTCTACACAGCGCATTATGGCGCGGATGAACATTTGTCTGGCGATCCTGAAAAGCTGCCAATTTCACGTGGCGTGCCGATTGCAAAAGCGCTGACGGATAACGTTCTGATCGCTTTTGAGATGAACGGGGCGGAGCTACATCCGATGAACGGCGCTCCGTTGCGTCTGGTGGTGCCGGGTTGGCCTGCATCGACCGCGCACAAATGGCTCAACCGGATTGAGCTTCGTGACATTGTTCACGACGGACCAAAGATGACCGGAAAAGCCTACCGCGTTCCAAATCGTAAGGTCGAAGCAGGCGAAAAAGTGGAGGATGAAGACTTCGTGATCATTGAGCGGATGCCGGTGAAGTCGCTGGTCACCTTCCCAGCCAATGGCGCAAGCATCGGCATGGAGACAGAAGTGCGCGGGCATGCGTGGTCTGGCGATCGTGATATTGCCAGCCTTGATGTGTCCTTTGATTTTGGCGCGACCTGGCAAAAGGCAGAGCTTGACGCGCCTGTCAATTCCGGGGCCTGGCAGAACTGGCGCACCAACATCACCTTCCCGCAAGCAGGCTATTACGAGGTGTGGGCGCGGGCCACGGACAGTGCAGGCGAAATGCAGCCTTTCGCGATTGACTGGAACCCCAAGGGGTACCTCAACAACACCATGCACCGCGTCGGTTTGCGCGTCAGCTGACCGAAACACCCAAATTCAGCCAACACGGGCGGTCCCAACCCGGGGCCGCCTGAACGCCAAATTCAGGGAGATATGCCCTTGCGCGCTACCGCTATTTTGACCGCAGCCTCGATCATGGCCGTCGCCGGTTTTCTATCATTGCCCGTATTACAAATCAGCGGCACGGCAATGGCATCCACCGCCGAGCCGGAAGAAGAGGATTACAACGGTATCCTGGTGAATGAACCCGGTGCAGACATCACTTATGCCTATTGCGCAGGGTGTCATTCCGAACGGATCGTCGCGCAGCAGGGGCTGACGCGGGAAGGCTGGGAAGAGCTGATCGAATGGATGGTGGAAGAACAGGGCATGGGAGAAATCGAAGATCCCGACTACACGGAGATTGTCGACTATCTGACCGCCCATTACGGCGAGGATCGCCCGAATTTTCCCAAATGATAATCACCCCACACAGGGGGCTGCGTCTTTCGTCGCCTGTGCCAAAGACGCGTAAACCTGATCCCGCGCAAGGTCATGGGTAAGGTGCTGCAAATAGGCGGCAATGGCGTCGAATTTCTGCACATCCATACCTGTCGCAACCACCGCATGATGGGCCCCATCTGCCGTGGTCCAAGCGATTGCTTGGGCATCCGGCCCCGCAGGCAGTTTGAACGCCTGCGTCAGTTCAAAATAAGACAACCTGCACCCGTTGACGCCCGCATAGTGCGCAAGACGTCCGTCTGCGATGGTCTCAGCTGCAACCGGCACAAGGTTCGCTCCGCTAAGATCATGCACACCTAGCGCTCTGGCTATGGCCACCTTTTGGATGTCTTTTAGGGCGACGGTATAGGTTTGCGCTTCTTGCGCCTGATGCAAGTCAAGAAGGGTCGGGCTTTGGCTTTGGGTGCTCCAAACTGCAAAGGCCAAAAGCGCAAACGCCGCCGCGATGGCCGCGAACGCGTAGCGCTGTTTTGAGGGTTCGGGC
>JBCCAJ010000424.1:0-2875 GCA_039814845.1 Pseudomonadota bacterium
ATCTCAATCGCGCGGTCATAGGCAGCGACGGCAACATCGAAACGTTCCAACTGCCGCGACAGATCACCGACGGACACATGCACCAACGGCAATTCTGGATGGGTGCGCGCCAGTTGATCCAGAACTTCTGCTGCCTGTTCCATCTTATCAGACCGGCGCAGGCTTTCCGCACGGCCCATTTCGGCGGCGGCATATGCGGGATGGTCCCGTGGCACGGATTTGTAAACAGCCGTGGCCAGTTCATAGCGTTCCAGTGACTCCAGCAGTTCGGCAGTCATGATCACGGCGTCGATATGGCCGGGGCTCAGATACTCCGCCACACGGGAATAGAGCAGCACGTAATCCTCTGACGTCTCCGACAGCAGCGCGCGGCCTATGGTATAGAACACCTCGGCGATGCCATCCTCGGGCGATCCGATCAGGCTGAAACGCGCCGTCTCTCCCTCTAACAGCAGGTCGTAAAGTTCCTTCACTTCCGGATCCATGCCCGCGCCGAAGGCATCATCCAAAAGCGCCACGGCCTCATCATTGCGTTCAAGCTGGCTCAGTGCTTCGGCATGGGCGATCATACCGCGCCGGGTGCGCTGCATCGGGCCATCGGTTTCGCCCGAAAAGATGTTCACGGCGGCCTCGAAATCGCCGACAGAGGCCAACGCCAAAGCCTTGTGGTAGATCGCAAAACCGCGCAGGCCCGGTGCCTCGGCCACCGTGTCAAACTCTGCCAAGGCCGTGCGCACATCGCCATTGCCCAGATGGGCCCAGGCCAGGATCAGCCCATCGGCCAGTTCCCCGATCCCACGTTCATCGCCCATGCGCGTGATCACGTCATCCATGCGGCCTTGTTTCACGTCATCGGCCACAATCGCCATATGGGCGATGTGGCTCATCAACCCGTCACCTTCGATCTTGCGCGCCACCGGGATGGCCATATCCATCCGCCCCAGCGACATCTGCGCGATCACGGCGCTTTCCATGATGGCGGGGTTTGTAGCGTCTTCCGTAAGGGCGCGGCTGAAATACTGGGCGGCAGCCTCATAGTCATGTTCAATCGTCGCCTGACGGGCAGCCAGGTAGGAACCGATGGCCTCTTGTGAGGTCACCGGGGTGGGGGCGGCGGATGCCAGGCCAAGAACAATCGCGATGAGGGATACAGACGTGCGGGTCAAGAAAGGCGCCTTTGGTTGTTTGCTGCTCGTGCCTAAACGTAGTCCCGACCCCTTACCAAAGCAATGAGAGGCCGGGTTTTGGTGACCTTGTGTGATCACTTTCTTGCCAATTGGTGCTGAATAGGTCGTTTTGATTTATTCACTCAAAGAGCGCCTTCGCCTGGCCCCAGTCTGGCGATCCTGACTTGCGAACAGCAACGCTTTATCTCGGGGTTCCCGGACTCCGTTCGAGCAATGCCCTGCAACTGCCATTTCGCCAGGCCCTGGGTGGGGCCAGGCGAAGGCGCGGCGGCGCAGAGCGCCTTGATTCCGCGCCCATGCGCTGAATGCATAGTCACATATTCGGATAGTTCGGCCCGTCGCCACCCTGCGGCGTCACCCAAGTGATGTTCTGGCTGGGATCCTTGATATCGCAGGTCTTGCAATGCACACAATTCTGGAAGTTCACTACAAACTCCGGGCCTTCATCCTTCTGAACCACCTCATACACCCCTGCAGGGCAATAGCGCTGCGCGGGTTCGGCGTATTTCGGCAGGTTGTCCATGATCGGAACGCTCGCATCCCGCAGCTGCAAATGCGCAGGCTGGCTTTCTTCGTGGTTGGTCATGGAGAAGCTGACATTTGTCAGACGGTCAAAGCTCAGCTTGCCATCGGGTTTGGGATACTCAATGGGTTCGTGGAAGTTCACCGACTCGGTCGCCTCGGCATCAGTCTTGCCATGCTTCAACGTACCAAGCAGAGAGAACCCAAACGTGTTGGTCCACATATCCATCGCACCCAAACCAAGGCTCGCCAGCATGCCGTATTTCGACCAGAGCGGTTTGACATTGCGCACCTTCTTGAGGTCCTTGCCGATATCGCCAGTGCGCACCTCATCCTCATAGGCCGTCAGCTCATCCGCCGCACGACCTGCCTCGATGGCTTCATGGGCCGCCTCAGCCGCCGCCATGCCGGACAGCATGGCGTTGTGGTTGCCCTTGATGCGCGGCACGTTGACCATACCAACCGAGCAGCCCAAGAGCGCCACACCGGGTGCCACCATTTTGGGCATGGATTGATAACCACCCTCAGAGATCGCCCGCGCGCCATAGGCCACGCGCTTGCCACCCTTGAGCAGCTCTTTCATCATCGGATGATGCTTGAAACGCTGGAATTCCATGTAAGGGAACAGATGCGGGTTCTTGTAGTTCAAATGCACCACGAAGCCTACATAGACCTGATTGTTATCAAGGTGATAGACGAAAGACCCGCCACCGGCATTGCCGCCCAAAGGCCAGCCCATCGTGTGGGTTACGGTGCCTTCTTTGTGCTTGGCGGGGTCAATCTCCCAAATCTCTTTCATGCCGACGCCGTATTTCTGCGGCTCGCTGTCCTTGGCCAGATCGTATTTCGCGATCACCTCTTTCGCGAGGCTGCCGCGCACGCCTTCCGACAGGAACACGTATTTGCCATGCAACTCCATACCCGGCTCATAGGACGGGCCGGGCGTGCCATCAGGGTTCTTGCCGAACTCACCGGCAACCACGCCTTTCACTTCACCATTTTCGCCATACACAACCTCCGAACAGGCCATGCCGGGGAAAATCTCGATCCCCATCTCTTCGGCTTGCTCCGCCATCCAGCGACACACATTGCCCATGGAGACAATGTAGTTGCCGTGGTTGTTCATCAGCGGCGGCATCGGCCAGTTCGGCAGCCGGATCTGCCCG
>JBCCAJ010000484.1:0-2244 GCA_039814845.1 Pseudomonadota bacterium
GCGCGTGTCTTCGTCTTCCAGAAATGCGGCCTCAACCATGTCGAAATGGTGATCCCGTACGGCGCCTGTCGTGGCGGCAAAGGCGAAAAGGTAGTCGACCGTCGCGGCCATTTCAAACGCGCCTTTGTACCCGTGCCGTTTGACGCCTTCGATCCATTTAGGGTTGACCGCGCGAGATCGCACCACGCGGGCGATCTCATCGTCGAGCGTGCAGATCAGCGGCCGTTCGGGGCGGGAATGGTCATTGTGGTAGATCGGTCGGTCACGACCTTGCAGCGTGGCCACCGCGGCCGCCGCACCGCCTTCGAACTGATAGTAATCATCGCTGTCGAGGATGTCGTGTTCGCGGTTGTCTTGATTTTGCACGATGGCCTCAGTCTGGCTGAGCCGCGCCTCGAAACCAGCACGATCAGAGGTGCCTGCCAAGCGTGCGCCATAGGCATAGCTGCCCCAGGTGAGATATGCGTCCGCCAGATCGGACTTGTCGGTCCAGAGCCGTTCATCAATCATGGCTTGAAGCCCGGCACCATAGGCCCCGGGTTTGGAGCCGTAGATGCGCGGGCCTGCGCCTTCTGCACGTGCGCGGGCCGCTGCGGGGTTGAGATCATCCGGTTCATCCAGTGCCATCACGGCCTGGGCGGCGCTGTCGAAGAGGGAAATGAGCTGCGGGAAGGCATCGCGGAAAAAGCCGGAGATGCGCAGCGTGACATCGACACGAGGGCGACCAAGGACGCCCTGTGGCAGGATCTCAAACCCGGTGACGCGGCGGTTGGCGCTGTCCCATTTGGGTTTGACACCCATGAGCGCCAACCCTTGTGCGATGTCGTCTCCGCCCGTGCGCATATTGGCGGTGCCCCACGCGGTAAGAAGCATGGTACGCGGCCAGTCGCCGTGGATTTGCAGGTGTTTTTCAATCAGCAGGTTTGCAGACTTCCAACCCAAGGCCCATGCGGTGGGGGTGGGGACGGCGCGGCTGTCGACTGAAAAGAAATTGCGCCCGGTGGGCAGGACATCAAGCCGCCCACGGGTCGGCGCGCCAGAGGGCGCAGGCGGTACGAATTGGCCGTTGAGGGCGGTGAGGAGGCCTGTCATTTCATCCGGCCCGCAAGATGTGATGGCAGGTTCGATGGCGGTTTGGATCGTGTGGATGACGGACGACGTGCGCGGGCCAAGGCCCGCGACACCCCGCCCGCCATCCCTAAGCAGGGCAATGGCCAAGAGTTCGAGACGTTCGACAGTGTCGCCTGTGCTGCGCCATGGGTCATTGGTCAGGTCCGTGAGGGTTGCGGGTTTGGGGCCCGACCACGGTGCAGCCATGTCGCAATCCAACGGGTTGAAATCCAAGTCCAGATCATCGGCCATGGCGCGGATGAAAGAGGCGTCACCCGCTATTCCTTCGCCTCTGGGCACGCGAGCCATTGCGATTGTGAGGTCGCGGAACTGGTCGCCTGTCGGCGATTGTCCGAAGATGTGCAGGCCCTCCCTGATCTGGGCCTCTTTGAGTTCGCAAAGGTAGGCGTCAAGCTTGGCGAGGTCACTGTCTTCGTCTTTGCCGGTCAGGCCGATATCCTGATCCAGCCCGGTGGTGGAGGTCAGCGATAGGATCTCTCGGCGCAGGTGATCAATGCGGCGGGGGTCGACGCCTGCGGCCTCATAGTATTCATCAACCAGCGCTTCCAGATCTCGAAGCGGCCCGTAGGTTTCTGCCCGCGTCAGCGGGGGCGTGAGGTGGTCGATGATGACCGCCTGCGCGCGGCGTTTGGCCTGGGTGCCTTCACCGGGGTCGTTTACGATAAAGGGATAGATATGGGGCATTGGCCCCAGGATCGCTTCGGGCCAACAGTTCTGGCTGAGCGCCAGTGCCTTGCCCGGCAGCCATTCGAGGTTGCCGTGTTTGCCCATGTGCACGATCGCATGGGCCCCGAATGCGCGCCGTAGCCACGCGTAGAAAGCCACGTAGTTGTGCGGTGGGACGAGGTCGGGGGAGTGGTAGCTGTCGCTTGGGTCGATGTTGTAGCCGCGCGCGGGCTGCACGCCGACCACCACATTGCCATAGCGCAGGATGGAGAGTTTGAAGCCATCGGACGTGTGGAAGGGATCATCTTCTGGCGCGCCCCAGCGTGTGGTGATCTGGTCTTTGAGATCCCATGGGAGCTCTTTGAAGAATGCCTGATAGTCATCGAGTGAAAGTGTTTCGCCGCCTTTCTTTTTTGCACGGTCGGTGAGCCAGTTGGTGGGACCAGC
>JBCCAJ010000397.1:0-3202 GCA_039814845.1 Pseudomonadota bacterium
AGAATGTGCGCACATGCGCAGTGCGCCGGTGTGAGGAGACGGAGCGGCTAACCCCGTCATATCCCGCATCAAGCGACCATCCGTCCGCCCCCATATCCGGATGCACAACTGAGACGCTGATATGATCCTCCAACCCTTTCAGTGCGCGAAAGATCAAGGTGCGATGGGCCCAGGGGCAGGCGTAAGAAACATAAAGGTGATAGCGCCCGCTCTCGGCAGCAAATCCACCTTCCCCCGTTGGCCCTGCGGCCCCATCCGGCGTGATCCAATTGCGAAAACCTGATGTGCTGCGCTTGAATGCACCGCCAGTGGATTTCGTATCATACCATGCGGTTGACCATTTTCCGTCAATCAACTGACCCATTGCCGTCGCTCCTTTTTCAACGCTTGGGTGTGAGATAAGGTTTGCGCCCCAGTCGCACCATGCCCAGCAGGGCGCAAAGGGTCTGCATGCCTGCACATGTCGGAAATTGGGTCCGCAGGGGCGGATTCCACATTGGCAAGCCCTGCACCCGCACTTTATACAAGGCGCAGGACGATGCCCGGGGTCACGGGCCGGACAGGAGCGTGAGGGCGGGCCGACCCAAACCGGGGGCCAAACTCAGATCGTCGAACCTCCGAACAAGTGACCGAATGCGAAACCTTGAGGGGGAAGACCATGAGATATGCTGTGATTTTTGCGTTTTTGGGCACGCCTGCCTTGGCCCATCCCGGCCATTTGGCTGAGGTGGCGGGCCATGGCCATTGGCTGGGCGCTGCTGCACTCGGTGCGGCCATTGCCATCGGGCTTTGGGCCGGGCTTAAGGGGCGCAAATCTGATGCTGATGAGGTGTCTGATGACGCCGATGAGGCCGAAGAGGCCTAAGCCTGCCCATGCGTCCCTATCAAAAAGATCCCAGTGCGATTTACGCGGAAAGCTTCGCCACCGTGCGCCGTGAGGCGCGGCTGGATCGCTTTGGCCGTGGACTGGAATCGCTCGCCATCCGCGTGATACACGCCTGTGGTATGGTTGAGGTTGCCGACCGGCTGGATTTTTCGCCCAACGCCTTTGAGGCGGGGCAGAGGGCGCTGCAATCGGGCGCGCCGGTCTTTTGCGATTGCGAAATGGTGGGCGCGGGCATCATCCGCCGTTACCTGCCGCGTGACAATGAAGTGATCGTGACCTTGAACGACGCGTCCGTCCCCGGCCGCGCCCGTGAGATTTGCAACACCCGCTCTGCCGCCGCCGTGGAGCTGTGGGGCGACCGGCTTGAGGGCGCCATCGTCGCCATCGGCAACGCCCCCACGGCGCTCTTCCATCTGCTCGATCTTTTGGATCAGGGCGCGCCCAAACCCGCCGTGATCCTTGGCTTCCCTGTGGGATTCGTGGGCGCGGCAGAGGCGAAGGCCGAACTGGCCACCAACCCCCGCGGCTGTGATTTCGTCGCCCTGCGCGGGCGGCGCGGCGGGTCGGCCATGGCCTCTGCCGCTGTGAATGCGCTTGCGGCTGGCATCCCGGAAGGCGGCGTGCATTGACCCCCTGGCTGCATATAGTAGGCATCGGCGAAGATGGCCTCGACGGGCTGCAACCCGCCACCCGCGCCGTGGTCGAGGCGGCCGAAGTGATAGTCGGCGGTGACCGCCATCACGTTCTGGCCGAAGGCCTGCCCGCTGAACGCATTCGCTGGCCCTCTCCGTTTGATGCGCTGATTGATTTGCTGCGGTCCATGAAAGGCCGCCGCGTTGTGGTGCTGGCCACGGGCGATCCGCTCTGGTTTTCCGTGGGCGCCCGCATTGGCCGGGCGATTGACCCGACTGAGATCACGTATCACCCGCAGCTTTCCGCGTTTCAGCTCGCCTCCGCCCGCATGGGGTGGAGCCTTGCAGATGTGGAAACCCTGACCGTCCATGGCCGCCCGGTGGAACAGATGATTGCCTTCATCCAACCGCTGGCACGGCTTTTGATCCTGACCACGGGCTCCGACACGCCCGGACAGATCGCCAAGTTTCTGACCGATCGCGGGTTTGGCAAGTCACCCATGACTGTGCTGTCAGAAATGGGCGGTGAGAATGAGGCGCGCTTTGATGGCATCGCAGAGGCTTGGGATCACGATGTTCCCGCGTTCAACACGCTGGCTGTTGATTGCGTGGCCGATCCCAACGCAGCCCTGCTTCCCCGTGTGCCTGGCCTGGCGGATGATCTCTTCACCCATGACGGCACCATGACGAAACAAGAGGTTCGTGCCGTCACGCTGGCCAAACTCATGCCCATGCGCGGCGCGCTTTTGTGGGATATTGGCGCCGGTTGCGGCTCGGTCGCCGTGGAATGGATGCGCGGCGCGCGCTATGCCCGCGCCATCGGTATTGAACCCCGCGCTGACCGCCGCGCCATGGCTGCCGAAAACGCTTTGGCCCTAGGCGCGCCGCGTCTGGAATTGATCGATGGCAAAGTGCCCGCCGCGCTGGACGGGTTGGAGGCCCCCGACGCCGTCTTCATCGGCGGTGGGTTGAGCCGCGAGGTGTTTGACGCCGCATGGGCCGCCCTGCGCCCTTTGGGGCGGCTCGTGTGCAATGCGGTGACGCTGGAAAGTGAGGCGGTGCTGCTCGACCTGCACAAAACCCATGGTGGCGACCTGGTGAAACTGAGCGTCGCGCGCGCCGATCCGGTGGGCGGTCTGACTGGCTGGCGGCCCATGATGCCCGTGACGCAATGGAGTTTGGTGAAAAGATGAGCGGCACGCTTTACGGCATCGGCCTTGGCCCCGGCGACCCGGAATTGATGACACTGAAGGCCCATCGGCTGATCTCAGACGCGCGCGTTATTGCCTACCCGACGCTCGCCGGGGCCGATAGTTTCGCCCGGTCCATTGCAGCGGATGTCATTCCGCAGGGCGCGCAAGAGATCATCATGGACGTCCCCATGAGTGTCGAACGCGCACCTGCGCAGGCCGCCTATGACACGGGTGCCGAACAGATCGCTCAGGCGCTTGAGGCCGGCGATGACGTGGTTTGCCTGTGCGAAGGGGATCCGTTCTTTTATGGCTCTTTCATGTATATTTTCGCCCGTCTCAGTGATCGCTTTAACGTGGACGTCGTGCCCGGTGTGACCTCTGTCACCGCCTGCGCGGCCAAGGCCGGGCTGCCGCTTGCCGCGCGCAATGAACGGCTGACCGTGCTGCCCGGTCCCTTGCCCGAAGATGAATTGCGCAGCCGCATCGAAGGC